>JAITJK010000036.1 GCA_031278935.1 Spirochaetaceae bacterium
CTCCGCATTTTGCTATTTTTCAGCGGAAGTTGTTTAAAAACTTCAGTTTTTAAACAACTCTATTATATCAATCCAGATACTATGAGCTGAATCACCGAGGTTTTGAGTCCCGGTGATTCTCCCCTACGGCAGTTTCCATTTGGTTTCCTCTGCCGCTGAGACCGGGCGGGCAGGGAGCCGTGCGGCTAAAGCGCGCGGGCGAGGTCTGCGGCCTTGTCGGTTTTTTCCCAGGGGAATTCCTCCCGGCCAAAATGACCGTAGGTAGCGGTTTTCCGGTACTGGGGACGGCGAAGGTCCAGCGCCGCAATGATCCCCGCAGGGCTCAGGTCAAACACCTGGGTAACCGCCGCTTCTATCCGGTCTTCAGGAACCTTCCCGGTGCCGAAAGTGTCCACCATAACCGAGACCGGGAAAGGCACCCCAATGGCATAAGCCAATTCCACTTCACAGCGTTCCGCAGCTTGAGCGGCCAGGATATTTTTCGCCACATACCGGGCCATGTAAGCGGCGGAACGGTCCACTTTCGTGGGATCCTTACCGGAAAACGCGCCGCCTCCGTGACGGCCCATGCCGCCGTAGGTGTCCACAATAATCTTCCTGCCTGTAAGCCCTGTATCGCCAAAGGGACCGCCCACCACGAAGCGGCCCGTAGGATTGATGAAATACTTGGTGGCCTGGTCTAAGAAACCGGTGGGTTCTAAAACGGGCCGGATGATCGCTTCAATGATGGTTTCCTTGATAGTTTTGTAGGGAATCTCTTCATCGTGCTGGTGGGACAAGACCACCGTATCGATCCGTATGGGTTTATGCCCCTGGTATTCTAGGGTTACTTGGGTTTTGGCATCCGGCCGCAGCCAGGGAATGGTCCGGCTTTTCCGCAGCTCCGTAGCCCGGATAAGAATCTGGTGGGCTAGGGTAATGGGCAAGGGCATAAACTCCTTGGTCTCATTACAGGCAAAGCCGAACATCATGCCCTGATCCCCCGCTCCCTGCTGGCCCTGGTATTCTTCAAGGCCGCTGCCGGAAACCCCCTGGCTTATATCCGGGGACTGGTTATGGATCATATCCAGGACCGCCATGGACTGATAATCCAAGCCATAGGCAGGGTCGGTGTATCCTACTTCCTTGGTTACCTCCCGGACTACGTGCTGAAAGTCCACGAAGGTTTTGGTGGTTATCTCGCCGCCCACCAGCACGAGGGAGGTGGAGGCAAAGGTTTCACAGGCGACCCTGCTTTGAGGATCCGCTTGTAAACAAGCGTCTAATATGGCATCTGATATTTGGTCACATAATTTGTCAGGATGACCTTCTCCGACAGATTCGGAGGTAAAAAAAAATCGCCGCTCTTTCATACTGAGTCTGTTGCTCCTTTCGATTTATAGGATTATGCGCCTTAACTGTAGTGAGATTCGCGTTGTTTGTATACCCTGCCTGGGGGAGTGATTGAGCGTGACTTGGTGATGGTGCTATACTGCTTATTTATGGAGGAATGCTATGACAACCAGTCTTAAAATCGAAGGAATGTCCTGTGAACACTGCGTTAAGCACGTAAAAACCGCCCTTGAAGGTATCGCCGGAGTAGGTTCGGCCCAGGTTAGTCTCAAAGAAAACTCTGCGCTCGTGGAACACGGGCCCGAAGTAACCCAGGAGGCCCTCACTGCGGCCATAATCGAAGCGGGCTACGAGCCTGCCGCCTTGTAACGTGGCGGCCCACCGGTCGTGGAGGCAAATAGGGAGCAGCGCTGTTAGGGGGAAGGGTATGATTAAACCCGTTGGTAGGCGCCCCGTCTCCGCACTACACGGCCAGGTTAGGGCCTTAAACCCACTGGCGGGGCCACGGCAGATGACGGGAACTTAGCTTCGCGTTCATCGATGATTGCCTGTGCTCCAGAATCGAGCCAGTCCTGAATACCGGCTTCCCACACCCGGTCGAAATCGGCGGGTTTACCGGTGATGGCCTGTGCGAGGAGCGCGTTCCCCTTGTCGATAAGGGTCTGGGTGTACGCGCCGGCGGCGGAAAGGCTTACGGGAATGATGGGGTCAGACATGGCGTTAGTCATCGCGATGCTGTAGGCTTTCTCAATCATGGTCGGTGGCCAGGGATAGCCCCTTGCAAGTCCGCGCAGGGTGAGTTCGGGATCTCCCAGATCTAGGCCGTTTATGGTCAGGGTATAGTCGATGTTCTGGGGGCTGTTCTGAATCCAGGGCCCCTGGGCGATCTTGAGTTTCGGCACGCCCTCTATAAGGTCGTGATTGATCCCTTCCCTGCCGATTTGCAGGAAATGATAATTTTCATAGCGGGCAAGCCAGTTGATATAGCGCAGTGCTGCCTCGGGATTTTTCGCTGTTTTGGGGATAAATATAAAAACCCCGGCGGAATCGTATTTGAGTTTACGGGTAACGCCATCCGGCCCGGTAATCGGGTCAAAGGCGATAAGTTCCGCCTCGGGGACGTTCTTTTGGAGGTCTGAGAAAATGTGGTCGTTTTCACGGTAGATTTTATCCCAATCGGAGGCAAACGCGCCTACCGCTCCGGCGCGTACCGGGTTCCAGCGTTCTTCCTCGCTCTTTATCAGCACAAAATTCGGGTCTATGAGGCCGTCGTTGTACATCCGGTTCATAAAACGGACCCCTTCTTTATAACCGGGCAACAGGAAATGCCGGTCAACCACGAGATTGACCCACCGGTCTTTCAGGTTAAGCGCCGGATCGATAAAAGCATAACCCATGGGCAGCACTTCATAGGCAAGATTATTGCCCATGCCGAAAGGGATAATCGGCTGACCGGGACCGCCGGGAGCGTTTTCTTTAAAGGCTTGCAGGACTTCATAAAAGGCTTCGAGCGTCTGGGGAACGGGAAGCCCCAGTTTGTCCAGCCAGTCCTTACGGATGAACATATTCCGGTTTGCGGTGTTCATGCGTCGGGCGGGAATGGTGTAGACCGCTTTAGTTTCCGGGTCCTCAAACCGGCGGATCAGGTCCCGGCCGGGAAGTGCGGGGTCGGGACCGAGAAACGCCTTGAGATCCGAAAGCATCGACGAATCCATATAGGGCCCCATATCAAAGAGTCCGCCCAGGTCGCGGTACTGAGCGACCAGCTCCTGCGTATAGGTGAGGCAGATATCCGGCGGCGTACCGGCAGCCATCAGATTATTGATAGCCACGGTTTCTTCCCAACGAGGTATAGGGATGAACTCAAGGGCGATACCCTGGTCTTTAAGAAATTGTTCCTGTATCCACCTGGTCCATTCGTTGTCCCTAGGGCTGGTCTTGCCCCCATCCGTCCCTCGGTCAAAGACCTCCACGGTTAGGCTAACCGTAGCTGCCGTAACCGTCTTTCCTGCTCTGTCCGCGCTACCTTTTTTGCAGGCGACCAAGGCTACCGCTATGCACAGGGCAAAGAGCGCCACTATCATTTTCGTAATCTTATTCATACGTACTCCTCTTAAAAAACGGTACATTCAATTATCTCTTGGGGATTAATGATATTCTTTCCCAGCATAATAATAAAGGGGCATGAAAAAATAACCGATTCAGGGATAAATTTATCGCGTTTGCAGCCCTCTATATAAAGTAACACTACTGCGCCGGCCCTGTTTGACCGGGTTTTCCGGGAGACGAAGAAGTACTTTGTGTTTCAGATTCGAGCGTTACCACTTACGGATGGCGGACTCAGGGTTTATTCAAGTCTGCGGATGGGTAGGCATCCTTTTTCTGTAAGCCCAGGGCAGTCCTTCGGGATTTTCATAGGCTTTTTTTGCGTTTTCCCTCGGTCTCCTCCCCCCATGATGCCGGCAGCGGGCTTTAAACCACCTTCCGGGGTATGGTATACTCGGGGAGATGAATATTATACTTTTTGAACACCATGAATTCTCTCCTGCCGCCGCATCTGATGGAACCGTCACGTTGCAGCCCCGGGATAAACGGACCATACACCTCCTCAAGGTGCTGCGTAAAAAACGGGGCGACCGCTTTGACGCCGGGGTGCTGGAAGGAAACTGGGGAACCGGCACGATTACAAGCATTAGCCCCGAGGGCGAGTTGCACTGTTCCCTAGAACTGTGCCAGGCCCCACTGCCCCGTAGCCCCATTAGTCTGGCCGTGGGATTTCCTCGGCCTATACAGCTGAAGCGGCTTTTGCGGGACCTGGCCACCTTCGGGGTGGAACGGGTGGACCTAATAGGGACGGAACTGGGGGAACCCAGTTACCGCAATACCACGCTCCTCAGCGACGGCGGAGCCCGGGAGGCCCTTATTCAGGGGGCTATCCAGGCCCGGGATACGGTCATCCCGGCGCTGCGGGATTATGCAAGTCTTACCCAATGGCTGGAAAAACGGCCCTGGAAGGAACAAAATCCCCTGCTTATTGCTGCGGACAACCTGCGGCCGGCAGGGACCTTTGCCCAGTTGCAGCCCTCGAAACAGCCCTTGCTTATCGCTATCGGCTCTGAACGCGGCTGGTCCGATCGAGAACGGACTATGCTCGAGGAGGCGGGGTTTTGTCGGCTTTCCCTGGGGAACCGGGCCTTACGGACGGAAACCGCCTGCGTGGCTGCGGTGGTCTCGGCCCTGGAAAAAATCGGAACCCTTGGGTATACTTGACCCATGCAACAGGATCACCTTAAGGCCGCGCTCCTGGCTATTGAAGAGCCTCCCCTAAATTTTACGGTGATTTTTTCCGGCAAGCAAAGCAAGAGGGTGAACGGCTTATATAAGCCTGAGTCCCGGGAGATCATCATCCATAATCGGAATTTCACCGATGATAACCTCCTCCTGTATACGGCTATCCATGAATATGCCCACCATCTGCACGCCTGTGCTCAAGGCGGACGCCTGGGGTCGCGAGCTCACACCGCCGCCTTTTGGGCGATTTTCCACCACCTTTTGGGCCTTGCGGAGACCAAAGGGGTCTATAAAAACGTGTTTGCCACGTCGCCTGAACTGAACCGTTTAACCGAAATCATCAAGGAACGGTACCTCAAGGAAAATGGCGTTCTGATGCGTGAGCTGGGTATGCACTTGCTCAAGGCCGAAGCATTGTGCCAGGCCATAGGGGGGCGGTTCGAGGATTATATTGACCGGGTCCTGTGTATCCCCCGTACCGCCGCCACTACGGCGGTGAAACTGCATCAATACCAGTTGAACCCCGCGGTTGGGCCGGACAATATGCGTTTTTTGGCGGGAATTCGGGACCCAAAGGCGCGCGGCGCCGCAGAAACCGCGCTGCTTGAGGGGAATAGTCCTGACACGGTGCGGATTCAGGCCCGGAACGGCCTTGCGGGCCTGCTTATGCCCCCAGAAGAACCGCAGTTGCGTCTGGAAAAAGAAAAAAAACGGCTCGAACGGACCATCGCATCCCTTTCGAAACGCCTTGAGGAGCTTACTCAAGAGCTCACCCGGTACGAGGCATAGGGCTAGGAGGTAGGCTATGCACAAACTCAGGATGGCAGGATTACTCGTACTTGGTTTGTATGCCCTGGGACGGATGCCCGGGGCGGAAAACGAGCCCCCCGGAAGTTCCGTACCCGAGGCCCTGCGAAGGCCCCAGCGGGGAGAAGCGCCGCGCTACCCCCAGGACACGATTATTGGGCCTTTAGGCCGGGGAGAGGCTCAGGAGAGCGCTTACGCCTTCGCGGTGGAGGCGCTTAAGGCATTGGTGCGGAATACGCAGAACACCGCAGTTGTGCAGGGTTTGGATGGCGAAAAGGCCGCGGAGTACCAAGAGGTCCTGCAAGGCATTAAGGCGCATACATTCCGTATCGGTAGCGGTAGGAAAGAAGCGGATGGCAGTACCTCCTTTGTGGTCCGTTTTGTGGGCCGGGACCAGTGGATAAGTGGGGAATTGTACCTGTACGTCGAAGAGGGGGCATGGAAAGTGGAGGAACTGATTCTGGAAGAAGCCCAGGATACTAAAGAAGGAAACGACCCCTATCCCGTGGACTACGCCCCCTACGAACGACTTTTCTAACTCGTGCCATAATTTTACCCCGCTGGTAGGGACGGGTATTAACGGTCATTCGGGTAATTCGCGCTGCGTAAGTCGCTCCTGGGCGGCTTGCTGGTCTTCCAGGGCAAGGGTCGCCGCCGCCCGGACCGTTCGCGCCAGGGTTTCGCTTATCTTGCACGCTTCGGCCATACTCCGGGGGTCCACTTGGGCGATAGCTGCGATATGGCCATAGGTTTTCATGATTCGCGCTGCTCGCTTAGGACCAATCCCGTCGATGGACTCCAGGATGGGGAACGAAAGGTCCTGGGAACGCAGCCGTTGGTTCAAAGACGTAGCAAAGCGGTGGGTTTCATCCCGCACAAACTGTAGCACCTTAAGGCCTTCGGAGCGCTTGGAAAGGCGGATGGGTTCAGCCTTTTGAGGGAGCCACAGTTCTTCATCCCGTTTGGCCAAGCCCACCACGTCGCAGTCGAGGCCCAAGGCGTCCAGCACTCCCTTGGCCGCGTTCACCTGGCCGATCCCTCCGTCTACCAGTACCAGGTCTGGCGGTTCTTTGCCTTCCTGAAGAAGCCGGCTATAGCGGCGCCCCACCGCTTCCCGCATGGCGGCGAAGTCGTCCACCACCCCTACCACGGTACGCAGCTTAAAATACCGATAATTCTTCCGGTCCGGTCTTCCCTGGGTAAAGGTAACCAACGACGCTACGGGGTGCTTGCCCTGGAGCTGGGCAATGTCAAAGCCCTCGTTCCGTTTCGGTTTCCGGGTAAGCCCTAAGGCCTGGACGAGCTCGTCCAGCGCCGGGCCTGCTCCCCGCTCTTTCAGCCTAAGCCGGAGATCTTCCTGGGCGTTTTGCTGGGCCATGGCGAGAACCGCCCGGTGGCGGCGATCCGATCCCAGTGCTGAAGCCTTTTCGTCTAGGGAACGGATCCCCGGAGCATACCCAAAATGTTCCTCAAACCAGCGAGTGAGGGCCGTGAAATCCCCCTCGTCCGCTTCGGTCCATGCCCTCACGTAGATCTGGGCCGGCGGAGGGCGTTCCGGGGTATAGTAGGCTGCGGCAAAGGTTTCAAGGGATTCTCCCTCGGTGGCGGCGGAGCGAGTACGGAAGAGGTCCCGGCCAATCATCTTGCCCTCCCGCAGGGAAAAAACCGTAAAGGTACAGATAACTCCCTCGCCGGCCCAGGCAATATAATCCCGGGCCTCCGGGTCCCGGTCTACCAGGGTGGGATGCTGGCCCTTAAGGTCCTCTATGGCCTTAATCGTGTCCCGAAACAGCACGGCCCGTTCAAAGCGTAGCGCCTTGGCCTCGCGATGCATCTGCACCGAGAGGTCCATGACGACGGATTCCATCGAACCCTGGTCGGCAAGGAGCCGCCGTACCCGCTGGATATGGACCTGGTAGGCTTCCTGACTGATAGTGCCGCAGCAGGGCGCAAGGCACCGGTTAATATGGTAATACATACAGGGGCTTTCTCGTTTCCGAAAGATCCGGCACTTCCGTAGGGGAAACAGCTTGTCTATCCCCGCTAGGAGGGTATCCACCGCGTGAATCTGGGGAAAAGGACCGAAGTATTGGGACGAATCGGTGATGATATGCCGGGTCTTGAAGACCCGGGGAAAAGGCTCGGCGGTGATACGAATGACCGGATAGGTCTTCCCATCTTTAAGGTTGATGTTGTATTTGGGGGTGTGCTGCTTGATGAGGGTGTTTTCCAGAAGCAGCGCCTCGTATTCATTGGCCACGATGATGGTTTCGATGCTCCGGGCGTGATGGACCAGGGCCCGGGTCTTAGGGTCCTTCGTCCCAGCAAAATAGGACTTGAGTCGGTTCCGCAGTACCCGGGCTTTCCCTACGTAGATGACCCGGTTTTCCTCGTCCCGCCACAAGTACACTCCGGGCGCGGCCGGGGCCGCAAGGGAGCGTTCCTTGAGGGCCGCATAAATTGGGGAATCTTGCTTAAACCCTGGTGAATTCATGGCGGTTTCTACCGATAAAC
>JAITJK010000041.1 GCA_031278935.1 Spirochaetaceae bacterium
TTTGTTCTATCGCAATAAATTTCAAATTTTTGAGGGAATCAAAATTTCTTACTTCCAATTATGATTCCCGTGAATCATGGATCCGTAAAATCTCTGGTACATAGACTTTCAGCTTGACACTCTACGCACCTCATTAGTTTGTCGGCCCTAGAAATACCTCACCTTTCCTTATTCGGGTAGGGAAACTGTCGTTGAACCACAGACTCACTAAATAACCTTAAAGTTACCGCGTCTAAATCACCCAGTCCCAGAACGCACTCTGATCCACTTCTTCCTTCTCACCGTGGCGCTGATCATCCAGGCGATACTGCAACTCCGGGTTTTTTACGCTCACCTTAGTCTTTTCCGGTATGGATTTGGTTACAAAGGCGTTGCTCCCGATCACGACCCCCTCGCCTATCACGGTGTTTCCCCCCAGAATGGACGCCCCGGAATAAATGGTTACGTGGTTCTCAATGGTGGGATGCCGCTTTACCCCTTTAAGAGTTTGTCCGCCCCGGGTGGAAAGCCCTCCCAGGGTAACGCCCTGGTAGATTTTGACATAATTGCCAATCACCGTGGTTTCGCCGATTACTACGCCGGTGCCATGGTCAATGAAAAAATGATGGCCAATAGCTGCCCCGGGGTGTATGTCGATGCCCGTGACGCCGTGGGCGTGTTCCGTCAATATCCGGGGGATCAAAGGTATGGCCAGTTCGTAGAGAATATGGGCAAGCCGGTACACGGTAATAGCGTAGATCCCCGGATAGGACGAGATAATTTCATCCAGGCTGTCCGCGGCAGGATCCCCGTCGTAGGCGGCGGAAACATCTGCAGCCAGGTTTTCCCGGACCTCAGGCAAGCGGGATAAAAATTCAAAACACAAGGCGTCAGCCTTGCCGAGGATGAGCTCCCGGCCCAGTCCCGCGTAACTACTGCTGTGGTGCAGGGCCTGGGCAATCTGCTCTATCAGAATGTAGGCCACCTCTTCCAGCATATCCCCGGTGTAGTATTCCACCGAAGAGGCGGAAATGTTTTTCTTGCCAAAATATCCCGGAAAAATCAGCGACCGCAGTTTCTCTACGATCTCAATGACCCGGCTGCGGTTGAGGAGATTACCTGAATCGATCTTGATAATCCCCTCATGGGTCATATAGCTGTGGGTAAGTAGTTCCGTTAGATGTTTAAGCCGGCTGACCGTGGTCGTTACCATACCTTTCGTTCCCCTCCGCGGGTTAACGCATATAAGGCCGCCACCAAGCGGTCCAGCTCCTCAAAGGTATTGTAGAAAGCCACCGACGGCCGTACGGTTCCCTCAAGGCCCAGGAAGCGCAGAACCGGTTGGGCGCAGTGATGGCCCGCGCGGACCGCGATACCCTGGGTGTTTAGGTAGGTTCCCACCTCTTCGTTACGGTACCGGTCAAGCACAAAGGAAAGAACGCTTGCCTTATGAGGGGCGGTACCGATAAGGCGTAATCCCGGTACGCCGACCAAGGCCCTCATACCGTACTCCACCAGTTCCTGTTCCCATAGGGCGATGTTTTCCATACCGATAGCCTCCACATACTCCAGCGCCGCACCGAGGCCTACCGCGTCCGCAATGTTTCCGGTCCCGGCCTCAAACTTGGCAGGAGGCTCTTGATACAAAGTCCGCTCAAAGGTAACGTCAGCTATCATGTTCCCTCCGCCCTGGTAAGGCCGCGCGGCGTCCAGAACCTCCTTTTTCCCGTAGAGAACCCCTATGCCCGTGGGGCCGAAAATCTTATGCCCGGAAAAGACATAAAAGTCCGCGTCCAGAGCCGAAACATTGACCGGCAGGTGAGAGACCGCCTGGGCACCGTCGATGAGGATCCGCACCCCATGGGCGTGGGCAATGGCCGCCATTTCCGCAGCGGGTGTAATGGTTCCCAGGGCGTTGGAAACCTGGGTAACCGATGCAAAGCGGGTACGACGGTTGAACAGCTTTTCATAGGCCGGAAGGATGATCTGCCCGCTTTGGTCAATGGGGGCCGCCCGGATAAGGGCCCCGGTTTCCTCAGCGATGAGCTGCCAGGGAACAATGTTGGCGTGATGTTCCAGCATGGTGAGGATGATTTCATCCCCGGGTTTGAGAAACTGCTTCACATACCCATGGGCCGCCAGGTTAATCGCTTCGGTAGTACCCCGGACAAAGACAATATTCTCAGGCGAAGCGGCGCCGATAAAGCGGGCGATGGTTTTCCGCGCTTCCTCCAGAGCGTCGGTGGCCCGGGCCGCCAAGGTATGCGCCCCCCGGTGGACGTTAGAATTCTCGTGTTCATAAAAGTATACCAGCCGGTCGATGACCGCCCGGGGATGTTGGGTGGTCGCCGCGTTATCCAACCACACCAGGTCATGGCCGTTTACCCTTTCCCCCAGAATGGGAAAATCCGCTCGAATGGCGGCGAGGCTCTGATTCCCCACATACCGGGAAAGGGAAGGGTCGGCGCTCCGGGCAAGGGGCGGAGCATCCCGTTCCGTAGTCCCCAAGGGTAGTACCTTTGGAGCAACCGGTTCCGGGCTACAAGCATAGAGCGACGGTGCGGGGCCCGCTTCCCCACTCTCGTGGAATTCAGGAAACCACACCGAAGCTAAGGAGGCGATCTCCGCCTCCGAGGGCAGGCCGTATGGAGAGGCGCTGTTCCCAGCGGGATCAGACGGGGTTCTGGGTATAGTCATAGTAATCACCGACTTCTACGTCTTCCAGTACCGCCAGGGCGTCTACGGCCAGGATCGCTGCGGAACAGTACACCGACAGGAGGTACGAGGCGACGCCCTGGTCATTTACACCTCGGAAACGGACCGAAAGGCCCCGAGATTGTTCATTGGGAACGCCAGTCTGGTATAAGCCGATGACCCCTCGTTTCGCCTCGCCGCTGCGGACCAGTAGAATGTGGGTCTTGCCGGTTTTGGCCTTAGGATTTTTGAGACCATCCACAAAGAGCTTGTCCGTGGGAATAATGGGAATCCCCCGCCAGGCCATGAAGGTTCCCCCGGCAAGGCTCACCGTCGCGGGGGGTACGCCCCGGCGGGTGCATTCCCGGGCAAACGCTGCGATAGCCCGGGGGTGGGCCAGAAAGAAGGAGGGCTCCTTCCATACCTTAGTGATGAGCTCGTCCAGATCGTCCGGCATGGGCCGGCCGTAGCGGGTCTGGATGCGTTGAGAATCTGCGGCGTTTTTCAAAAGGCCGTAGTCATCGCTGTTGATGATCTGGCTTTCCTGCCGTTCCTTGAGGCTTTCCACGGCCAGGCGTATCTGTTCCTGAGTCTGATCGTAGGGGGAGCTGTACACATCCTGGATTGTGGTGTCTATGTTGAGGATCGTGGAAATAGATCCCAGACGGTATTCCCGGGGCTTGGTCTCATACTCGATATACCCTTGGGGAATGTCTACCTTTTTGGGGTCCTGACTGCACAGGACGTCCAGGGGTGTGTCGCCCTCCACCACCCGGTTCACCCGGTAGACCCCCGCTTCGAGGCCTTTAAATT
>JAITJK010000098.1 GCA_031278935.1 Spirochaetaceae bacterium
AAGGGCTGGGGGAATATGAAGGAAACCCCCGAATGCATACCGAATACGATCTTGAAGGCCCAGCTCTCCCCCACAGGTAGGTTCAAAAGGGTATGAAACCATTCGGCCTTGGTATCGGATTTCATATAGTGCTCCAGTTCTACAGGAAAAATCCCGTAGTAGCCTAAGCGCTGACTCAGGTAATACCCTTTGGAAGGGTCATAATAAATATCCCGCTGATCCAAGGAGACGCTAGTCCACACGGAATTGGCTGGGGTCCACATGTTGTTCCGATTCCGGATGGACGGGTCAAAAGGCCGGTACACCTGGGCGTCGTAGGAGTTAAAAATGAAGCCCGTGCGGACCCCGCCCCCGACGCCGAGATTGCCCAGGAAGGTGCTGAACCGGTATCCCGTGGAAAAGCCCAGGGAGATCCGGTACTGATCGTAGTTCATCAGGTATTCATTGGGGGGGACCTTACCGGCATCGGCATAGGCGTCATAGGAAGTAAAGCCGTCGGGATAGGCGTAGGTTTCGTCCCCGGTGAAATAGGGGGGCGCCATATCCATGGCGGCCCGGCGCAGGATATGCTGGCCGGTAATATCAAAACTGCCGGATAAAGGCAATCCGAAAAGCCAGCGGTGGGTATAGCCCAGCTCTATGCTTTGGGTGTCCGGAGAGGCGGTCACTCCCGCGCTGACTATGTTGCCATAGCCCAGAAAGTTCCGGTCATTCCATTTCGCCGTGAAGGATACGGGAAACTGCTCAGGGTCTGAGGTGCCCGAAAAGGTCAAACCTACCTGTAGGTCCATGGTGGATTGTTCTTCCACGGTAAACACCAGGTCCATCAGGTTATCCTCGCTGCCCGGAACAGGTTCCGGGGCCACCACAGAAAAATATTGCAGGTTGTACAGGTTGCGGACCCCCTCGATGACCTTGGTCTTGGAAAACACGTCCCCACTTTCCAGGGGAATCTCCCGGAGGATTACGGCGTTTTTGGTTTTTTTGTTGCCTTTGATGAGAATATTTTCAATATGCGCTCGGCCCTGTTCCCCAATGCTGAGTCGGTAGGTAACTACTCCCCGTTCGGTATCCCGCTGTTCCTCCCGATTTATGGTGTTAAAGATGTAGCCGTTTTCATAATACAAATCCGCTACCCGCTGTAGATCCGCTTCCACCCGCCTTGCATTGACCACGGTTCCCGGCTTAGACGAGACCTGGGCGGCCAGTTGCTCAGTGGTGAGAATCTTATTACCTACGAAAGTTACCCCGCCGAAAGTGTAGATTCTGCCCTCGTAGATGCTGAAGGTAATGGTCATAAGGGTATTGCCTTTCGCGTCCTTACGGGTAGTCTGGACCACGTCGGTAACCGCCGCGTCAATATAACCCCGATCATGATAATACTGGGTCAAGGCGTTGCGGTCCGCCACGAGCTTAGCTTCCTGAAAGGCCCCGTCGTTGATGAGGCCCTTAACCTTTAGGGAAAGCTGGCCCCGGAGAGTCCGGCTGGAAAAGATGGAATTCCCCTCAAAGAGTAGGGCTTCCAGGGCAATTTTTTCCCCTTCCGTAATATAGAAGTTCACCTCGATGGAGCCGTTTTTGCCCGGCGCGGTTTCGGAACGCACCTTCACGTCGGGGAAGCCTTTTTCCAGGTATTTGTTCACCAGGGCCTGCTCGTCCGTCTGGAGCTTCATCTGGTTCGCCACCTCGTTGACCTTGAGAGAAATGGTCTCCCGTAATTCACTGCGCCGCAGACGGTTGTTCCCGAAAAACTGGATCTTCGAGACCATGGGACGCTCGGTAACGGTGAACCGGATGATCACTCCCGTTCCAGCACTATCCGCTGGGATCGCGCTGGGGCTAATAAGCTCAAAATATTCCAGACTGTACAAGCGCCCCTGTAGTTCCCAAAAGAGATCGTCCGTGAAGGGCTGGCCCTGGTAGGCCTCCACCACCCCTTCCAGTTCTGCGGCGCTCACGTGTTGCAGCCCTTGAAATACGATGTCTCTTATAGGTTTTCCCAGATACCATTCCGACTCTTGGGAGAATCCAGGAAAAATTAGGACCCCCCACACCACCACTAGCATCGCCCTTACGCGCATGTACACTCCTTTCGTATTATAGCCCAAAAACAACCGGTGATTAAACCCACTCCCACGGCCCTCCGTTACTAGGGAGGCGCACACAGGCTAAAGCAATCCACCTACGAGAAGCCCTCGGCACGGGGACCCTTTAGTGCAGCAATTCCTTAAAGGAGGACAGGGACCAGGTCAAGGTACAGGAAACATCGTTAACAAACATGGTTTCCAGATGCCGGGGCGCCACATTCACCCGGATATTAAACAAAGGCCCCTGTAACTCCATACCCAGGTCCGGTTCTATAGTGAAGCCCCGGATGGTTACGTTTTCAGGACTCACCATTTCCACATCCCGCAGATGCTCGTTGTAGCGCAGCGAGCCGGTCATCTGTAGGAACACATCGGATCCGATATATTTACCTAAGTAAACAGCGGTGTTATCCAAAGAGTTACCAAGTTGGGCTGAAGTGTCTTCGGACTGCTGGATGGCCCAGGAGATGAGATTCTGGGGCAGCTGGGTCCTAAAGGAAAACATATCCAGGGACAGAAAGTCTCGAACCCGCCGCTGCATGAAACGGGAGAGCTGGGTCTGGGCGAGAATGTCCACGCCGGAAGACAGAAAGGCCGTTTGCCCGGGCTCGCTCCCTTCGGCGGGCACACCGGTCATAGCTTGACCGAGCATGGCAAAGATTTCCGCCTGGGAAAGGGCCGGGGAGGATTCAAACCGGGCAGTAAAGGATCGTAAAGGGGCGTTGTCCACGATCATGGAAATAGTTACGGGTCCGTCGTCGGTTTGGTCTCGCACTTCCGCCCGGGCGGAAATAGTGGGCTCAAACTGTTCTTCGTTTTCATTGAAGGAGAGCAGTCCTTCCCGAAGATAAAAATTCCGTTCAAAATAGAAAATGTCCCCACTGCGAAGAGGTACGTCTCCCACCAGGGTAAAGTGCCCCGCCGCAGAATCGCTGGTAATCCGCAAACTCGCCCCCTGGTCCGCATAAGCCTGTACAATCGGGAATTCTTTGGTGGGCCAAAGGAATTCCACTTTGCGCCCGGTTCGAAGGGTTATATCCGTTACTATCGAAGTCAAAAAGGAGGTACTGAGGTCCGGCTTATCGGAGCCCCCGGACAGTTTTTCCGTATCCAAGGTGATATTCGTATCCTGAGCCGAGAGATCTCCCTGAATGGAAAACACGAAATCCTGCATGGAGAGGTAGAGCTTTCCCCAGGTATTTCCCTGGACCATAATACCTAAGCTGTCGTAATCGAAGGGGATAGGGCTTTCTGGGGGTACCTCAATGGTCAAGGTAAAGGTATTGGGAATCCACCGGGTAAACTGGAACCACCCGGCCACCGTGCCTTGACCCGAACCCACCGCTGCGGGGATAGGGCCGAAGGACATTTCATTCCCTTGCAGGGTAACCGTAACCGGCACGGGCCGGATATCCGCGGTTACATACGAGGGGACCTTAAGCCGGACGCTGTAGCCCTGGGCCGTACCGAAGAACTCAGGATCCCCCAGGGAACCAACGGCTCGGATCGAGGCAGTGGCGAAGCCCCCGGTCAGGGTAATCACCTCCCCCACCTCTGCGGGCAAGAGCTCCCCTAAGACTGCAAGGTCCACATAGATATCCGGGGCTTCAATATCCAGGGTCTTAGGGCCGATGGTCCCCACGAGGGTTCCCCGAACCGGGGAGGGGCTGGAAAGGCTTGCGTAAAAATCCCCCTGGTCCGAGAGTCGCAAGCGGATCATGTCCTTAGGTCCCCCAGAAAGGGCGAGCACCGAATCAGTCCGGGAAACCGCGAGATCAAAGGCGCCCTGATCCTCGAAATCATTGAAGCGCACCCGGTCCACATGCAGCACCCCCCTAAAAGCCTTAGCCACTTCTGGGATGTCGAACCAAGAGTCCAAGGGATCAAACCCAATGCCCAGGGAAAAGGCCATATCCAAATCCCGTCCCGGCGCGAGCAGTCGTAGTTGGGCATCTCCCTGGGCCCTTTGTTCCGGGAGGCTCAAGAAGAAGGAGGGCATGGTGAGGTTTAGTTCCCCATACCGCAGATCCACGCCGGAGAGGCTCAGGGCTTCGCCGCTTATCCTTCCTTTACCGCTCATCTCAAGGGGTGTATTGGCAATCACCGCAGAAAGGGCGTCCAAGGTGAGTTCCCCGGAAAAAGAGGAAAGGGAATCCCAGGAAGCCTTGAGGCCCCCAGACATCACCAGGTTGTAGGGATTGCGGACGAAGCGGATGACTTGCATATGCTCCCCTTCCACCTGGAACGTGAGATGCTTATCCTTGAACCGCCCGGTGAGGTCGTACCATTCCCCCCCGGACTCGGTTCTAAGGCGCAAGGCCGCGCTTATATCGGAGAAGCCCCCTTCCCAGCCTAGGGATAAGGCGCCCCGTAAGGCCCCAAGGCCATCATCCACCAGCACCTGTGGGAAGGTCGCGCCCACTTGATCTGCCCGGCCGCTAAGGTACAAGGCGACTCGGGGAGTCGCTGGGGTGCTCAGGTCCGCGAGCTCCAGGTAATCTAGGTCGAAATTCCAGAAGTCCGGGCCGTCGTAGCGCAAGCCGCTCATGAGACTAAGCCGGGCAAATCGGCCCTGGTAGGGCACGGGGATGTCTTTGGCCTCAATATACCCAGAATAGCCCCCGAAATCGGTCCGGGAGATAGCGGCTTTGAGGCCGTAAGACCCCCGGATGCTCAGGGAATTCCGGTCCAGTAGGGTTCCTTCCAGGGCATAGGGCCTATCCTGATAGGAGGCCTTAAGGGAAAAGGACACGCCGTCAAGACTCCGCAAGTCTGCAGAGGCGGAAAGCACAATGGGGTCTTCTGTAAAGCGGATCTGGGCGTCCCTACACTCTACATACTCATGGGTACCGACTATGACCCCGGAGAAAACCGTACCCCGCTGGCCGTAGCGTACCTGAACGCGCGGGGCGTGATAGGAGAAGCGTTGTAAATCCGTGGTGATAAAAGCTTCGACGTCCAAGCGGATACGATCCAGGGGATGATCGGTTTGCTTCGGACCTTCGAGGCGTATATCCTGTACCCCGGCCAGGTCCGGCAGGTTTTGAAAGGGCCGGGCCAGGGTGAGCAGATCCGCCGCAGAAAAAGCATCCAACACCAGGTGGATTTCCCCGTACTGCGGGCTATAATCCCAAAAGCCCTCAAGGGCGATCCCTCCGGAGGATAGGAGAGGGGCAATTTCGCTCTCCAATTCCCCTGTTTCCATTTCTTTAGAACCCACTGGGGCCAAGGACGCCGAAAAGGTGAGCCCCTGGGGCTCTAGACGGACCGAACCCTCCACGGATGCAAAGGGGATTGACCCTATGGCGAGGTCCTTGCCTTCGAAATCAAGATTCCGGTCCTGGGTGGACACCTGAATATCCCCGGAAATCGGGTCTTTCCCGGAAAAACTTAGCTCCCGCAGCGAGACCCGGCCCTGGGGGGTAAAGGGCGCAAAGCCCAGATTTCCTTGGTACGCTAGAGTCCCTTGGGGAAACTGCACGGATAGGGTCTTGAGAGCCACCTCCGTTTCTGTCCCGCTTCCTTGAATTCGGAAAGAACCGCCACCCAGGGGCAAGAGACCCTCGGGAATCCGGCCTTTCAAGGAAAGGTCATACTGGAGGCCCCCCCCTTCTTGCAGGGTAGGGAACGCGAGGGCGGCGCTCCCGGAGGCGCTTACCCCAAGCCACCGGGCGTAGTCCTTCCAGGGACCTTCCAGGGCAAGGAAGGCCCCTGGAGCAAAGTCCTCGCAGTCTAAAACCGCCGTGAGTTTTCCCGAGCGAAAATCGTAGTCCGCCGAGAGGTCAAAGGGCGCGTGATCCGCTCGTTTTTTCAGAGAGAGAAGGTGTTCACTCAAGGCCATGGTAAAGGCCACGGGTCGGCTGCGGAAGACCTGCTCTTGGGGCCCGAAGGATCCTGAGAGAGAACCGAATTCCAGGTTGGCGCTGCCCTCCTTGAAATCCAGCGTAGATGCCCCACTCACCCGGCACTCCATCTGGGCGCTGATGGGTTCGGGCAAGAGGCTGCTTGTCAAAGCCCTAGCGTTTCCGTGTCCTTGAAAGCGCAGCATCCCCTGTTCAACCGCCGCCTCAAGGCCGATTTCCTTGAGGGTATACTGATCGGTGTGGGCGGTAATCCCGCAGGACCCGTTACGGATACTAAGCCGGAAACGGGGGTTAAGCAGCTCCAAGATACTTACCGATCCAGGGCTTTCCCCGGAAAAAAGGCCTAGAATATCCGCGTCCCGCTCTAGGTCTAGGGCTATATAGGGAGCATCCAGTTGGATGGAGCGGATGGATTGGGGTACCCCTTGGAGCAGCAGGGTGATAAGGGAATAGGAAAGGTGGACCCGGTCCGCCTGGAGCAGGACTTGGCCATCCTCATCGGTGATCTGGAGGTTTCGTATATCCAGGGAACCTAAGAGCGAAGGCCCCCAGGCATCGTAGCGGATATTCCGGCCCAGCGCCGCTTCCCCTTGCCGGATGAGGCTGTCCCGCAGTTCCCGCATACGGGTTTGCATGATGTCCTGTAAAGGGCGTAAGAACGCGGTGGTAAGAGCCACCAGCAGGATAAAGACCAGCAATTCCAGGCTTGTATGGAGGATCCAGTACCAGAGTATGGGTTTCTTGCGGGTATGGGTTTCTTGATCCAACTGCTTGGTCACGTACTATCCTTAACAGAAGCGCTTTGCATATCGCCCCGGGACAGGTTCCTCCGGGGACCTCGGTAACAGAGAAAAAGTACCCATAGGTACAAGGTTCTTCTTAACCACTATAGTACGTTATAAAGACTTTTTCTGTAGGCAGGGGGACTCCCGCCGTGGAGGCGCCCGCTGGGGTACATTCCGCGACGAGTCGCGTGGTCAGTGAATGGACTGGCCCCTCCTGGTCGAAGGCCACAGAAGCCGCCCCAGCGCCTGGATTTGTTGGTCCTTGCTGATGAGTAAGAGGGCTATCCCGAGGAGCCCATACCCTGTGCCGGTGATGAAGAGCGGAAGTCCGTAGGCAAGCAAGCGGCCCTGGCCCGCAGACCAGGCGGTAAGGAGGGGATTCACGGCGAGTACGGGAAGCACCGCAATGCCTGAAAAGAGGATGAGCTTGAGGGTATATCCCGCCGCTGCGGGTAGGACCCGGCCCAAGGCGCTCCAGGGCTTATGCTTGAGGAAGTAAAAGAGCAGCGCTGTATTGACCGCGCTGGCCACGCTCAGGGCCAGGGCAATCCCGGCGCCCCCAAGGGGCCCTACCAAGAGGCCCGCCAAGGCGATATTAACCCCAAAAGAGCAGACCCCCGCCAGGGTTGGGGCTTTAGAATCACTTTGGGCATAGAAGGCCGGTGCCAGGATGCGGTTCACCGCGATGAAAAAGAGTCCGGGCATATGGAAGGTAAAGGCCCTAAGGGTAAGGCGCACGGAATCATCGCCGAAGCGGTTAGTCCGAAAGAGCAGTTGGATGATGTTGCTCCCCTGGGCCAGGGAAAAAAAGGTTAAGGGGATAGTGACGAGGGCGATGAGCCGCAACGCCGCAAGGAGTCGCTCATGGTAAGCCTCCCAACACCCTGATTTGGCTTGTTCCGCCAGGTCCGGGAGAAGGACCGTTCCCAGGGAAACCGCAAACACCCCAAGGATCAGTTCCTGGAGCCGCAAAGAATACTGTAGGCTGGATACCACTCCTGCCCCGGCGTGTCCTGCTAGGACTGTGGAGACCAGGTCGTTGATCTGGTATGCCGCCATGCCGATGATGGTAGGACCTATGAGGGCGAGGACCTTTCTCAAGCCCGGGTTCATGAGGGCCCGGCGCAGGGGGATAAAGGAGAACCGGTACCCTTTACGCAGGACAAAAGGGTACTGAATGGCGGCTTCCAAAAAGCCCCCCAGGAGGACCCCTATGGCCATAGCTCGGGCGGGATTGGCGGTAAAGGGGCTTAAGGCGAAGGTGCATAGAATCGTAAGCAGGTTGAGCAGGATCGGGGCTATCCCGGAAGGGGTAAAGCTCTGGACGCTGTTGAGAATCCCCTGGA
>JAITJK010000101.1 GCA_031278935.1 Spirochaetaceae bacterium
CACCCTTCGGGCTGATTGATGTACAGCAGCATCAGCAGAAACCCTTCTGCCTTTTGCTCGGAAAGAAGGCTGTCTTTTCTTACGTTGTTCATCGTATAACAGCCGCTGAAGAGGAGCATACAGAACCCGATACTCCCAAGCCTTTTACCGAACACCGATGGTCTCCCGCCGTATCTCATAATCGTAAAAACCCACGGCTAAACGCTGGTTGATTTCTTGTACCAGCCGCTCCATAACATCCCAAGCCTCGGTGTGCGGAACCATAGGCACGGCGCCCGCGGCTTGCGCTCTATCCGCAAGGCTCTCCAAGTGGGGGTCAAGGCTCAAGGTCTCACCCCAAATCTGGTAGTGAGTATCCTCTACGCGGATATAGTACCGTACATACCGGCGCGCTTCTTTTTCCGGCCCCGGTTCGCCGCCCGCGAGGAACACGAACAGCCCCATAACCAGGTCAAAACCGCGTAAAGGCTCCTCAACCCAGGGGGTTTCTAGGGTGTAACCCTGGAAGTCCAGGGCTTCCAGTAACGGAATAGGTTCGCCCCTAAACACCTCAAAAATTGCATCACGCATATCCTCGGCGGAAAGACCGGAGAAGGCTGTGTATTGATACAATACGTGCACCTCCCGGGTACTAGCGCAGCCCGCAACCAGAATAAGGAGCGACCCTATTCCGGGAACTGCGGCCCTAAGCCCGCTCAGTAAGCTCTTCTTTCTCCCGAATCTCATAGAGCTTCCGGTCCAGTTCCGCGAGCTTCATCTGTTGCAGCGCCCATTTATATTCCACCGGCAGCACCTTGACAAATCGGGACCTGAAATCGGCCCACCGCTCCAGAATGGCCTTAGCATAAGCCGAACCGGTCCAGTACACGTGCTTCATAATGGTGTCTTTCACAAAGAGTGCGTCTTCCTCGTTGTCCAAGCCCGAGATCTCCACCATGCCCTGGTTCAAAAAGAACTGGAAGTTTCCTTCTCGGTCCAGGACGTAGGCGATGCCCCCGGACATACCGGCGGCGAAATTCCGCCCCACCTTACCCAGGACGACAAGCCGGCCCCCGGTCATGTACTCCGCGCAGTGATCCCCCGCGCCTTCCACCACCGCTACGGCCCCGGAATTCCGTACGCAAAACCGTTCTCCCGCCACCCCTGCGGCGTACAGTTCTCCAGAAGTCGCGCCGTAGAGGACCGTATTCCCCACAATGATGTTCTCCTCGGTCTTGAAGGACGAACCTACAGGAGGGGCCACCACGATCCGGCCACCAGAGAGCCCCTTGCCCAGGTAGTCATTGGTATCTCCCGCTACTCGGAAGGTGATGCCTTTAGCCAGGAACGCGCCGAAACTCTGGCCTGCAGAGCCGGAAAAGTCCACGGTAACAAAGTTCTCCGGCAACCCTTGGCCACCAAAGCGTTTGGACACCTCGTAGGAGAGCATAGCCCCTACAGCCCGGTCGGTGTTGCGGATAGGGAACTGCAAGGCCGTAGGAATCTTCTTGTCCAGGGCCGCGAGGCATCGGTCGATGAGCTTCCGGTCCAAGACGTCTTTAAGGTTATGAATCTGATCCTGGACGCAGTGGATTTCCCGGCCTCCGGGCAGATCCGAAGGTCCCTCAGCCTTGTAGAGGAGTCGGGAGAGGTCCACTGCGGCGGACTTGCGCTTATCCCTGGGCCGCGCTCGCAAGAGCTCGGGCTTGCCGATAAGCTCGTCAAAGCGCCTGAAGCCTAAGGAGGCCATAATTTCCCGGGTTTCCTGGGCAATAAAGCGGAAGTAATTGATAAGATATTCGCTTTTGCCGGAAAACCGCTCCCGCAACACCGGGTCTTGGGTAGCAAGACCCATGGGACAGGTGTTTTCGTGGCACTTACGCATCATAACGCAGCCCAAGACAATGAGCGTCGCCGTGCCGAAACCGAACTCCTCGGCCCCCAGCATCCCGGCAATGACAATGTCTCGGCCCGTTTTAAGCTGGCCGTCGGTTTGCAGTCGCACCCGGCCGCGCAGCCCGTTTTGGACCAGCACCTGGTGGGTTTCGGCGAGGCCGATTTCCCAGGGCAGCCCAGCGTGGCGTATACTGCTTTGGGGGCTCGCCCCGGTGCCGCCATCATATCCGGAGATGAGGATGTTATCTGCGTGGGCCTTGGCCACCCCGGCGGCCACGGTACCTACCCCGCTTTCCGATACGAGCTTCACGCTGATCCGGGCCCGGGGATTGGCGTTCTTGAGATCGAAGATTAGCTCCGCCAAATCTTCTATAGAATAGATGTCATGGTGAGGCGGCGGGCTTATGAGGGTAACCCCCGGGGTAGAATACCGGGTTTTAGCTATCAGGGCGTCCACCTTATGCCCCGGAAGCTGGCCCCCTTCCCCGGGTTTGGCGCCCTGGGCAATCTTGATCTGCAACTCTTCCGCATTGGCCAGATATTCGCTGGTAACCCCGAACCGGCCTGAAGCCACCTGTTTGATGGCGCTCCGGGCCCAGGTCCCGTCGGCTCGCAGGGGAAAACGTTCAGGGTTCTCCCCGCCTTCCCCAGAATTGGACCGACCGTGGATGGAATTCATCGCGATAGCAATGGTCTCGTGGGCTTCCCGGGAAATGGAACCAAAGGACATGGCCCCGGTGGTGAAGCGTTTCATAATGGCCTCTACACTTTCCACCTCCTCAAGAGGAACCGCCGCCTGAGGACCGCCGGGAACCGTACCGGGCGGGGCAAAGTCCAAGAGCCCCCGGATCACGTGGGGGCTTTGGTTGAGGGCGTTCACGGACGCGGAAAACTGGGCGAACTTGGCCGGGTCGGCGGTACGAACCGCCCACTGCAACAGGTGGATGGTGTCCGGGTTCCAGGCGTGTTTTTCCCCATGCTTACGCCACCGGTACTGGCCGGCTCCGGGCAGAAGCCAGGGAACTGGGTCCGATTCTGATATCGTATCCCCAGTTTTGGCCTGGGCTTCCCGGGCGGCCTGGTAGACCGCCACGGCCTCAGCTTCCAGTTCTGGGAATCCCGCGCCGCCGATCCGGCTCACGGTACCTCGGAAACACTTGGCGATGACCCCCGCTCCCAGACCCACGGCCTCAAAGACCTGGGCTCCCCGGTAAGAACGGAGGGTACTGGTTCCCATTTTGGACATGACCTTGAGCATGGCTTTTTGCAGGGCCTTCCGATACTGTTTTCCCGCGTGGGCAAAATCTCCTACCCGCTTCTTGTCCGGCCCTCGGCAGAGAGCGGCTATGGAAGCCAGGGCGCCGTAGGGGACCACCAGGTCCGCGCCATACCCAAAAAGCAGGGCGAAATGCATGATCTCCCGGGGTTCGGCGGACTCGATGATGAGGGAACAGCGCATCCTCAGGCCTTCCTGGATGAGGGCGTGATGCACCGCTCCACCGGCTAAGAGGGCTGGAACCGCGCAACGTCCCGCCTCAGTGAGACTCACCCGGTCCGAGAGGATCACCAAGGAAACCCCTTCCTTCACCGCTTTGACCGCCTCAGAGGCCAGGCGATCCAGCGCGGCTTCCAAGGCCCCTGCGCCTGCATCGGGGCCGGGGCTGTCGTTGTCCGGGAAGGAGGACACGTAAAAAGTAGCGTCCAGGGTGCGGGACCCAAAGGCTTCGGGCTTTAGGGCCTTGAGGCGGCTTAAATCCTCAGGGGTGAGGATAGGGTTGAGGACTTTGATCCGTCGGCAGTGGGCCTCAGTCTCGTCCAAGAGATTTTCTTGGGGGCCTACGAAACTGGTCAAGGTCATCACCAAATCTTCCCGGATGGAGTCAATGGGCGGGTTGGTTACCTGGGCAAAGACCTGTTTGAAATACCCATACACCCGCTGAGGCTTGTCAGAGAAGATCGCCAAGGGTGTGTCGGTTCCCATGGAACTTGTGGGCTCCTGGCCGGTCTCGATCATAGGGATAAGCAACCGCTCCCGGTCTTCTTGGGTATAACCTGCGGAACGCTCCATGAACAAGGTCTGCACCGGAGATAAATCCTCGGAAGGTTCCAGGGTTTCGGTCTGTTGCAAGGTGATGATCTGCTTGGTCCAGGTGGAATAGGGCTTTTTCAGGCACACCTCCCGTTTCGCTTCCTCATCGGGGATGATGCGGCCCTCTTTTAGGTCTACCAAAAGGAGTTTTCCCGGCAGGAGCCGGCCTTTATAGGCCACTTCCCCAGCCTCAAAGTCCTGCACCCCCGTTTCAGAAGCCATGACAATGAGATCGTCTTTGGTAATGGTGTACCGGGAGGGTCTGAGGCCGTTGCGATCCAAGGTGCCCCCCACATACCGGCCATCACAAAACACCAGTGAGGCGGGACCGTCCCAGGGTTCCATCATACAAGCGTGGTATTCGTAAAAGTCCCGCAGTCCTTGGGGGATGGGGTTTTTCTGGTTCCAGGATTCGGGAATAAGCATCATCAGAGCGTGGGGGAGGCTGCGGCCCGCCATAACCAACAGCTCAAGCACATTATCGAAACTCGCGGAATCACTTTTGTCCGGCTCAATCACCGGCAAGAGGTCCTGAATATCCCTGCCAAACCGGGGATGGGCCAACAGGGCTTCCCTGGCCTGCATCCAGAAGCGATTTCCCTTAACCGTATTGATCTCGCCGTTATGGGCCACCAGGCGGAAGGGCTGGGCCAGGGGCCAGTTAGGGAAGGTATTGGTAGAGAACCGGGAATGCACCAGGGCCACTGCGGTTTTCATGGCCTCATGGCGCAGATCCGGGTAATAGGCTTTAAGCTGGGTAGGCATGAGCATACCCTTATACACAATAATCCGGGACGAAAGGGAAGGGAAGTAGACGCTTTCCCCGGTCTTTTGCAGGTCTTTATGGGCGGAGAGGACTTTTTCGAGTTTCTTCCGAAAGAGATAGAGGCTGAATTCCAAGACGCTGATGGATTCGTCATCCTTCTGCGCCGCCTTTTTAGGTTGCAGCACCAGTTGTTTGACCACGGGCTCTCCCTTCCGGGCGATGGATCCCAGGACTTCCCGGTCCACCGGCATATCCCGCCACTGAGGGGCGTTAAAGCCCGTGCATTCCGCAGTCTCGGCTATGAGGTCCAGGATAGAGGACGCTGGGGTCGCGGCGGGTTTTCCAGAGCGGGAAAAAAACGCGAGCCCCGTGCCATAGGTTCCGGGCGGGGAAAGACCGGGAATCACCGTGGCATAGTAGTCATGGGGTATCTGTATCAGTACACCCGAACCATCGCCAGTTTTGTTATCCGCACTTTCCGCTCCTCGGTGCTCCATCCGTTCAAGGACCTCAAGACCCCGCTGTAGGATGCGGTGGGAAGCCCGTCCCTTAATATCCGCGACGAATCCTATACCACAGGAATCATGCTCATCTTCCTTTTGGTACAGTCCTTGGTTCCAAGCCGGGAAGCACTGGTCTTGGCCCTCCTCATATTCACCCATGATCAACTCCTCTCATAACAAAGCGCTTGTCGCTGCCCTAGTATGTCATAAAGCCTTCCCCGTATGCAACCCGCCACCATCTACCATACCATGACCACCTGTCGTATCCACGCCCAGGAGTCGTATTGGGGGCTGCGGGGTGCAGGAATAGGGCGTTCTAACGTCTGTCATGGCCAGCGCAACGAAGCAAGCCCGCCGAGCAACTACTCCCCTGGGTTGTTTCACTACGCCGTAATAATCTTCACCGGTGGGAAAACGGGTTCTATTTTCATATTGACAAAGCTAGGACCCCGAGGGTATAGTGAGGACAGGTACACCCTATGAAACAGAACCGTCCGACCAGATATACCACCTCCCAGGGGAAACAGATCCTTGAGTACCTGGCGTCCCTGGGGGATACTCATGTTACGGCTTACGAAATTGTCCGGCATTTCGCCGCCGCAGAGGTGGTCATCGGACAGACCACGGTCTATCGCCACCTGGAACGGCTGGCGGCGGAGGGGAAAATCCGTAAATACCTGTTATCCGACGGTAGGAGCGCCTGTTACCAATATATAAGCGGAAGTACCGACTGCCGAGAGCATTTTCATCTGAAATGTGAACAGTGCGGCGCCTTGATCCATGTAGCGTGTACCCAGCTAGACCAAATGCAGGGGCATCTGCGGAATAAACATGATTTTCAAATCAACCTGCTGAAAACAACCCTGTACGGCACCTGTGGAAACTGCCTCACGGCGGATAAGGCATGAGGTTTAGGATGCGGAGCGCGAGGAAGCTGTGCCTTATGGGGACCTTGAGTTTCATCCTGGGCTTCTTCATGGCCGAGACGACCCTTAGTGCCGGAGCGGATCATGTCTGCCACGGTGCGGATTGTCCTATCTGTTTACACATCCCTGGCGCGAAGCAGGTCTATCTTACCCCCATACTCCCCCACCACGGCCTTCCGGCACAGCGGACCGCCCCGGCGCTTATACCTGTCGGTTTGGCCCTAAACAGGGGCCTGTGTATAAGCTCGGTACAACTAAAAGTCAAACTAAACCGGTGATCCGGCCCCTCTTCCTGTACTGTTGTTACCAGGTACGTAGATTACCTGAAGCTTACATTTTTGCCATACGAAAGTATGGATAGGAGTTATACGCAATGAAACGAATGATGCTTTTTATCGGGGTGCTGCTTGCCCTTTCAATGATGGTATATGCCCGGGGACAAGGGGCGCGCCAAAAGGGGGACGGGACTATCCAGGTGGTAGCCACGATTTTTCCGCCCTATGATTTTGTCCGGGAAGTTGCCGGGGATAGGGTAAAGCTTTCCATGCTGCTGCCTCCTGGGGCGGAAAGTCATTCCTTTGAACCGACCCCCAGGGATATGGTTACCCTCCAAAACTGCGATGTCTTCATCTATGGCGGCGGCGATTCCGATGCCTGGGTGGACCGGGTCTTGGAGTCTGTAGACACCGCAAAGATGCGGATCATCCGCATGATGGACGTGGTGGATGTAGTAGAGGAAGAAATCGTGGAGGGTATGGAAGATGATGACCACGACCACGCTGAAGAAGCATTTACTCAGGAAGAGGTCCAAGATCGCCCTTTATCGGACTGGGCCGGGGAATGGCAGTCGGTGTATCCCGCCCTTCTTGAAGGCACACTGAAGCCGGTGATGGAACACAAGGCTGAGGAAGGGGATAAAACCGCCGCAGAGTATTACGAACAGTACAAGACCGCCTATATGACGGATCTGGACAAGCTGGTAATTACTCAGAACGACATAACCTTTTACCGCAAGGACGTTCCAGTACGGGCTCGATACGCCTATAAAGGGGCCGCTATTACGCCGAGAGACGAAGGTCTTTGGGTGCGCTATCAGTTTGAGGTGGTGGGAGAGCCCTCTGCGGGAGCGCCTAGGTATATCATGTTTAGCGACCATCTACACGCTCCAGCCAAGTCCGAGCATTTTCATCTTTATTCTAGTGATGAAAGTTTTGACGCCCTTTTGAAGGATACCCATCCGGTGCATTATCCCACGTACTACCCTGCGGAT
>JAITJK010000116.1 GCA_031278935.1 Spirochaetaceae bacterium
CTTTCAAACCGCCTTGGAACGGGTCGGGAACATTCGATCCGACGGACGGCCTATCCTGGGCATGGATTCCCGGGATCTTTTGGCGCTGCTTTTGGACACCGATCCCAAGGCCCTGCTCATCCCCGCTCATATTTGGACCCCCTGGTTTTCCGCCCTCGGGGCCAAGTCGGGCTTTGAGGGGATAGCCGAGTGTTACGGCGACATGACCCCCTTTATTACGGCGGTCGAGACCGGGCTTTCGTCCAATCCCCCCATGAACTGGGCCCTCCGATCTTTGGATCCCTTCTCGATTATCTCCAATTCTGACGCCCACGGGCCTGAGAAACTGGGTCGGGAAGGGACGGTGTTTGCTATGGATATGAGCCTCCCCTCCCTCACTGCAGCCCTGCGCCGGGTTCAAGGTTGCGGAATCCTGGAGACCATCGAATTCTTTCCCCAGGAAGGCAAGTACCATTACGACGGGCACCGGAAATGTGCGGTCTATCTCAACCCTGAGGATGCCGCAGCCTTGTCGGGCCGCTGTCCAGTCTGTCACAAGCCCCTCACCCGGGGGGTTATGGGCAGGGTACTGGAGCTGGCGGATGAACCGGTGGATGAATGGGCCCCTTGCCCTGAAAACTATGTCCACACCAACCGTAGACCGTACCGGTCCTTGATTCCCTTGAAGGAACTCCTGGGGGAACTCTTGACCGTGGGTAGCGCGTCTAAGAAGGTGGACCGGGCGTACCGCGGCCTCATTGAAGCGGGGGGCAGCGAGCTTTCCCTGCTTATGGATACGCCCCTTGCGACCCTGGAACGCCTTGGTATGCCGGGGCTCTCCGGGGAACAGCTCGCCGAAGCAATCCGGCGGATGCGCCAAGGGGTGGTGTCCATCCAGCCCGGGTATGACGGAGAATACGGGATCATCCGGGTCTTTCCGCAGAGAGGGGACGACGCTGCCCAGGAACTGCCTGGTATGCCGAGCATACCCAGTAGGCCCAGCAGGGAAGAAGTCTCAAGAGAAAAGAAAGAAGAAAGGAGCGCCTGGGAGCCGCAGGCTTCCCAGGAAAAGGCGGAAGGGGACGCACTCCCCCCTGGATTTGTTCCCCAGGGTGAACAGGAAGAGGTACTTGCTTACAAAGGGAGATATGCCCTCATCATCGCAGGCCCAGGATCAGGAAAAACCGCGACCTTAGCCGCCCGGATTGCCCGGCTAGTCCGGGAAGGAACGCCGGGGGAGGCTATTTTGGCGGTAACCTTTACAGTCAAGGCCGCCTGGGAGCTGCGGGAACGGGTTGGCCGCACCCTAGAGGCCGATGTGCCGGGGGGTATCCTCGGTCTTAGCGCCGGAAATGCCCCAGGGATTACCGCGCATACCTTCCACAGCCTCTGCGCGTCCCTATTGCGGAAGCACCGAGAGGGCCGAGGTATGGCGCTGTTCACTATCTTGAGCGAGACGGAGCGGGAACGCCACTTGCAGGACCTCTGCGCGGAGCTTCCCGGACGCCTTCGGCCCCAAGGCTTAGGGGTCTATATTGAAACCCGGAAACGGTTCCTCTTGCGCCCCGGAGAAACGAGGCCGAGGTTCCTTGAGGGAGCGCGGCTTTTCGATGACCGGGCCTTGGGCTTGCCCCCGGCCCAGGCAGCCCTGGAGGAGGGCTACCTGCGCTACCAGGAACGGCTGCGCCGGGAAGACCGCCTGGATTTTGAGGACCTGGTGCTCCAGACTCTGGAACTCTTGGTTCAAGACTCGGGGGCAGCGGCTTTCCGTTATATCTTTGTGGATGAATATCAGGACATAAACCTTGCCCAGTATGTCCTTATCCGCCTCTTGGCCCAAAACAAAGCCGCTCTTTGGGTTATTGGGGACCCGAACCAGGGAATTTATGGGTTTCGCGGTTCGGATACCCGTTTCATCGACCGGTTCCGCCTGGATTATCCTGAGGCTGCGGGGTTTCACCTCGCGCAAAGTTTCCGCTGCGCCGAACCTATCAGCGCCGCCGCGGGAACCCTGATGCGGACCCCCCTCAAGGGTACGGCGAAAGCGGCCCGGCTCTTGCACGGGGTATATCCTACGGAAAAATCCGAAGCCCAGGGCATTGCCCGGCGCATAGGCCAGCTCATCGGGGGCACGACCTTTTTCGCTCTGGACAGCGCTGCGGCGGAGGGGGGGGTGGGGGAACTTCGCGGCCTTAGGGACTGCGCTATTCTGCTGCGGACCATGAGCCTGGCGGGGCCTATCACCAAGGCCTTGGGGGATCACGGCATTCCTTGGGTCCAGAATGGGGAAAAGCCTTGGTGGGAAGCCGAGCCGATCCCGTCCCTCCTAGGCATGCTGGGAAACGCCACCGCAGTTTCTCCAAAGGAGGCGGTGCAAAGGGCTTGGGAGGCCTTTTCCGCCAAAGGAAAGGTGAAACCGGCCTACCGGGACCTGGCGGAGCGGCTTATCTGCGCGGCCCAGTGGTATGCGACTCTACCGGATTTTCTGGATACCTTGGCGGTCCGGGACCCTGCGGGGGAGGGGGATGGTATGGAACCGGGCCGTGAGGGGGTGCAGATCATGAGTATTCACGCCTCCAAGGGGCTAGAATTCGATCAGGTTTTTGTGCCTGCCCTGGAAGACGGGTTTTTGCCCTTTACCTTATATGGAAAACAGGATAGGGAAGAAAAGATCGCCGAAGAGAAGCGGTTACTGTATGTGGCCATGACCCGAGCTCGGACCGGTTTATACCTCTCCTCGGCCCGGAAGCGGACGTTTCAGGGACGGGTCTTTGAAAACCCACCGAGTCCTTTTCTCGAGGCCTTGGAATCTCTGGTTCCCCGGTATGAAGCATCCCTCCGCAGACCCCGCCCGGCCACCCCCCAACTCCCCCTCTTCTAATACTTAACGCCCGATGTTGGAGCATATGCAGGCTGCGTCAAACTGTACAGGTCGTTTCTTTCCGGCGCACTCACGCCAAGTTAAGCGCTTGTATAGTCGGCTATAAGGGTTGTATAGTCGACGATACGGACTTCATAGCTTACGATAGCAAGAAGCAAGGAGAAAACCATGAAACCACACCATCCTAAGCCCCAGGGCCGCAGAGCCCTAGGTTGCCTCGTCTGCCTCATAGGGACCCTGGTTTGGGGACCCAGGGCCTTTGCCCGAGGGAAACCAGAACCCCCCGCGCCCGCGCCAGAGGCCCTGACGATTGTAAGTCGCGTGGGGGATCACGAGTATACGGTGGCCTTTCCCGAAGCCCCCCGCCGTGCAGTCAGTTGCTCTCACTTTACTACGGAAATGCTCCTCACCCTGGGGCTTGAAGAGCGCATGGTTGGTGTAGCCTGGATGGATAACGAGGTACTCCCCGAATTTAAGGCCGCCCTGGATACCATACCCATCCTCTCGGACCGCTATCCCTCCCAGGAAGTCCTGATCGAGGCCGCGCCGGACTTTATAACCGGCTGGGCATCGGCCTTTACGGAGAAGAATTTCCCTCCGGCCTTTCTTGAGCAAAACGACATCGCCTTGTATCTGCCCCGACTGGAATACCTAGGGGCCACCATGGATACGGTGTACCAGGACTTTACCCTTTTGGGCAAGATCTTCCAGGTGGAGGCTAAGGCCACCCAGGTGGTGCGGGACCTCAAGGAGGCTATCCAGGCGGTCCACGAGAAAACCGCCTCCTTTGAGCCGGTTACGGTCTTCGTGTACGACTCCGGGGAGAGCGCACCCTACACCGCGGGGAATTCCCTACCCAGCGACCTGATACGCCTGGCCGGGGGCAGAAACCTCTACGCCGAGGAGCCGAAAAAGTGGCTCACTGTCCAGTGGGAATCCGTGGTTGCCCAGAATCCCGATTGGATCATCGTAATGCAGTACCAGAGTGACAAAGAGGCCTCTCAAAAAATCGCCTTTCTCAAGGAAAGCGATCTCACCAAGGACCTTACTGCGGTACAAGAAGAGCGCATCCTGGTGATGGGCCTTGCAGACCTCACCGGTGGGCCCCGGAATCCCCGGGCTGTGGAAACTATGGCCCGGCATTTTCACCCGGAAGGGTTTCGCTAAACCGTGCCGAGCTCTGGTTCCGCCCGGTATGTCCCGCTTTGCCTGCTTTTTACGGCGCTCTTGGCCGCCCTTATGGTCCTGGCCATCAACTTGGGGGCGGTACGGATGCACCCCGGATGGGTGCTTAAAATCCTGGTGAACGGGATTGCAGGGTGGGAGGTCTTTAGCCCGGAATGGCAGGCCCCTATGGCCCGGATTCTCTGGAACCTGAGACTGCCGAAAGTGCTGGCTGCAGCCTTTATCGGCGCATCCTTGGCCTTGTCCGGCCTCTTTATGCAGGCCCTTACCCGCAACCCTTTGGCCGACCCCTTCCTCTTGGGGGTCTCCTCCGGGGCCTCCGCCGGCGCGGTTTCAGTGATCCTTTTGGGGGGCCTACCTTTTATCGGGCAATTTTCCCTACCCCTGGGGGCCTTTGCCGGAGCGCTGGCCGCGAGCGCGCTGGTGTTTGTCCTTGCTCAGGGCCCAGTCCGTGGCGCCGCAGGCCGAACCGGCGGCGCAAGCCGTCTCGTGCTCACGGGCATGGCCGTATCCGCCCTTTTCGGGGCCTTGACCAACCTACTTATCTTCATCAATCCCGACGCCCATAAGATTCAGTCCGCGATTTTTTGGATGATAGGATCCCTCGCGGGCATCACCTGGGAGCAATTACCCCCTGTGGTGGCGGTCTTCTCTCTGGGCTTAGGGATGGCTCTGATAAGCCATCCGGCCCTGGATATACTCCTGACCGGAGAAGAACGGGCCCTGACCTTGGGGGTGGACCTTAGGGTTCTGCGCCCGGCCTTGATCGGCGCAAGCGCGCTTTTGGCCGCTGCGGCGGTGTCTATCGCCGGGGTGATTGGCTTCGTGGGCCTAGTCATCCCCCACATAAGCCGTATGCTCTTTGGCCCGGTACACCGGCGACTTATCCCGCCAGTGTGTCTTTCCGGGGCTTTGTTTATGGTCACTGCGGATATGCTGGCCCGGATTCTGGCCAAACCGGAAGAAATGCCCGTAGGCATCATCACGGCCTTTACGGGTGCGCCGGTTTTCCTTCATCTGCTGCGAAGCGGCCTGGGCACTTTCCCGGACTAGGCCGGCCATGACCACCTGCCGTGGGCCCCGACTTTCTGGCGAACAGTTAGAGGTACGGGTTCGGGGAACCGCCCTCCTTTCGGACGTGAACTTTACCCTAAAGGACGGCGCCTTTACCGGTCTTATTGGCCCAAACGGTTCTGGAAAAACCACGCTCCTTAAAACCGTGTACCGTTTCTATGCCCCTGCGGGGGGAGCGGTTTATTTGGATGGCGCGGACCTTCAGACCTTGAAACCCAAGGTGGCCGCACAAAAGATGGCGGTTTTGGCCCAGGAACAGGCTGTGGCCTTTGATTTTCCCGTGATGGAGCTTTTGCTTATGGCCCGGTACGCCCACCAGAGCGGGTTTGGCGGGCATACGGGGCAAGACCGCGCGGTCTGTCTCGATGCATTGGAGCGTTTTGGGTTATCCTCGATGAGGGACCGTAATTTTTTGAGTCTTTCGGGGGGAGAAAAGCAGCGGCTTCTTTTGGCTGCGGTTTTTGCCCAGGAAACGCCGCTCATCATCCTGGACGAGCCGGCCAATCATCTGGATATAGGGCAGCAGTTTTTGGTTATGGAGGCGGTAGCCCAACGGCCTATGACCACGGTGTTCGCGTCCATCCACGACCTTAACCTGGCGGCCCGGTACTGTGACGAGATCATCGCCCTCAAGAACGGCCGCATCTTGGCCCAGGGCCCGGTAGAAGCCATACTGACCGTCCCCTTAATTCGTGAGCTATTTCAGGTAGACTCTGTCATCGACCGGGAAGCTGAAACCGGCCTCCTCCACATCCGCCATCTACCGTGGAGGCATAGTTCCTGAGCGGTCCTGCTGGTAAGAGGGCGGGGCGGGATAATGCGGGAACCTTGGCCTTATAGCGCTGGAACAAGGGCCCCTGGTTGTTAATATGGGTATTATCTCGTACCACGCTGCTCTGGAATAAACGTAACGGTCTCATAACATATACTAGGGGTCGAACAAGTGGTTCTGCTTTAATCGGGTCACAACTTTTGGCGCATAAAAACACGAAACCCTCGGCCTAGGGCGGACTTTCACGTTAAGGAATCCCTGAAATATACGAAAATGAAGATAAGGTATTAGTAAATAGTACGTATATCCCTATCAATGACCATTGGCCGGTTACGAAACCTTGCGTAATCGTATAGTCTGCTGTGAGCTTCCAGGAGCCTAACCCCTAAGAACAGTCATGGACGACGATGCTTCTATGCATAATAACGGTGGGGGATAGTACAACGAGGAGTCATGAATGAAACATCCCTACAGAATAAGGATAATAATAGGAATAGGTATACTCCTTTGTATGATTTCCTGCGGTAGTACGCCGCCGTCCGATACCCCGGCGCCTGATGCCCCGGCGCCCCAAGAAGAAGCTCCCAGTCCTGAGATGCGTAAAGCCCTGAGGGACGCCCAAGAACGGGCAAGGGCCCTGCGCCAGCGGGCCTTGGATTTCCATGGGCCGGATTATTACCCCGATGAATGGAAGGCCGCTGAATCCCGGTTCACCCAGGCAGAGGCCCTGAAGCCTGAAAGCGCCCAAGCCTATCAAGCGGCCCTGGACCAGTATACGGCCCTGGGGGATACCTATGAAGGCATCGGGACAAAAGCCATACCCCGGTACAAGGAAAGCCGGGACCAGGCACTCCAAATCGCCCGGGACGAGGCTCTGGAAGCCGGGGCCGCTGAAGCCCTGTCTGAGGCCCTGGACCAGGCGGACAAGACCGCCCAGGAGGCCCTAGGTCTTTATGAGGGCCAAGATTATTACGCCTTCGCCCGGGAATCCGCCCAGGCGGAAGCCCTGTATACTATCCTGAAAATCCAAGGCGCCAGTATGGCGCTTCGCTCGGAAATTGAAACCTATACCCTAAACCGTTTTGATCCTCCCGCCTTTGCCGCCGCCGAAGAGGCGCTGCACGGGGCAATGTCCGCCTATGAGGCAAAGGATAGCGCCGCCGCGCAGGTCGCTGCAGAAAAAGCCCTGAGCGCCTATGAGCAGGTGGCAGCCGCGGGTTGGGAAGCCTTGGCCGAGGAACAGCGCCAGCGAGCCTACTCCCTACGGGAAGAGGCGATGAACCTGAAAGCTCCGGTAGCGATGCAAGAGGCTTATGAGGAGGCGGATGGGGTGTATACCCAAGGAGAACAGGTTTTGGCCGGCCAGGATTTCAAACAGGCTTTCCAACTCTTTACCCAGGGTGCGGACCAGTTCACCATCGTCCGGGATGCCACAATAAAGAAACGTCAGGGCGCGGAAAAAGCCATAAAAACCGCCCGGGATAAAATCACCGACAGCGACAAACGAGCTAAGAGCGCCCAGGCAAAGCTTGGAGGTATGCGATGAAGCGGCTCCTATGCTCGATAGTATGCGGGGCAATGCTCGGAACGAGGTTTGTTGGCGCAGCACCGGCGGATACTACCCTCGTCAACAATAAATATTTTTTGGAAAGTCTTCGCCTTGCAGGGTTGGCCCAGGAAAGTTTTGAGCTGGGGGATTATGACGCCGCCACCGCCTATGCCGAGGAAGCCTTTAAGTACGCCAAGATGTCCGATGACTACGTGGCTCAACAGCTTGACCGGAATGAGGCGGAGCGCAATCTGGGGACCGCGAAGAGACGGCTGGACGACGCCACGGCCATGGGCGGGAAGACGCAGTTTCCGGATCTCTATAAACAGGCTAATACCGCCTACACTGACGCGGCTAAGGCCCTGTCCGGCGAGAAATGGCAGGAGGTTACTACCGCGGCAAATAAGGTAGGAGCTGCGGTGGAGGAGATGGAGCGCCTTAAGGCCAAGGAGGTCGATGCGGCCCTAGCCAAGGCCAAAGCCCGCCTGGATTGGGCAACTGGGGCAAAAGCCAAAGCCCTGTTTCCCGAACCCTATAACCGGGCCAACACCGCCTATAGCGACGCCCTGAAAGCCAAGGGCGCGAAGGACTGGCCGGGAGCCGAGGGGGGAGCGGCCAAGACCATAGCCGCCGTAGCGGAAATCG
>JAITJK010000179.1 GCA_031278935.1 Spirochaetaceae bacterium
TGGACCCTCACGCACAATAGCGATTTTGCCCGAGGCTTCATCGGGCTTATGGGGAATAGCCAGGCCATTGGCGAGGCGGTACAGATCATGTCCTGTGAAACCTTGACCTGGAACCAGATATACGGAACCATTGCCGCCGCCCTGGGGGTACCCTTAAACGCGGCGCATATCGCCAGTGATTTTCTCGCCCGGGTCGGACCCTACAATTTTCATGGCGGCCTTTTGGGGGACAAGGCCCATTCGGTGGTCTTTGATACGGCGAAACTGAAGCGCCTGGTTCCCGCCTTTACCCCCTGCGTCCGCTTTGACCAGGGGGTGCGGGAAACCATCGCCTACATCCTGTCCCATAAAGAACAGCAGCGAGAAGACCCAGAATTCGACGCCTGGTGCGACCGGGTCATCGAGGCACAGGAACGGGCCCTCAGGGAATTGCAGGAACCTCAGGTGCCGCGGTACTAAGCCAGGTCTCTTCAGTTACCGGGAGGTAACAGTATGCGTAGAAAATAACACTGTGCGTATACCCGCGCAATTTATTGTATAAAACCAGGCTCCCTAGGCTTCCCTTATCGGTGGTCCTGGTTCACCTCGGCCCAGCTTCCCCGACGATCCATGTCGTCGGATTGGGTATAGAAAGCCTTGGCGTCTCCGGTGTAGGGGAGCTGCCGGCGGGGAGCCAAGGTTTCGGTAAGAAGTTGTAAGAACGCCCTGCGGCGCATGATTTGTGCACCTAGGCTTGCAAGGTGATTCGTGTAGACCTGACAGTCAATAAACGCCACTCCGTCGGTGAAGAGTCCCTGGGCCAGGGTGAGAAAGGCCGCTTTGGAAGCGTTGGATCGCTTGGCAAACATCGATTCACCAAAGAAAACCCGCCCCAGACGTATGCCGTAACACCCACCCACTAGTTCCCCGTCCTGGTAGCTTTCCGCAGAATGGGCCCAGCCTAAGCGATGCAGTTCCGTATAGGCGGTGATGATATCCTCAGTAATCCAGGTACCTTCTTGATCGGGCCGGAACATCTGGGCACACCCCCGGATGACCCCCGCAAAATCCCGGTCCAGGGCGAATTCAAAACACCGTTTCCTGAAAACCCGTTGCATGGAAGTCCCGATATGCAGCTTGTCAGGGAAAAGAACCATCCGGGGATCTGGAGACTGCCAGAGAATGGGGTCATCGGGATTATACCAGGGGAAGAGACCCTGCTCATACGCGGAAAGGAGCATCCCCGGAGAGAGGTTGCCCCCCACAGCGATGATACTCTCCTCTTCAAAAGGGGACGAACCGGGCTTAGGAAAGGCGTAGCGTTCATATTCGCCGAGATAGGGAAACTGCGGATCCACCCCAGAAACCCACGCCCTCCTGCGGTGCTTAGGAATGGCTGAGTACCTTCTGGGGTTCGGCGGTTTGCGGGACGGCGATTCGGTATTCCCCGTCGATCCAGTCCACCCGGGCCGTTCCCCCCTCGGCAAGACGGCCAAACAGGACTTCATCAACGAAGAAGGATTTGATCGTATCCTCGATAACCCGGCCTATGTTGCGAGCGCCGAATTCCCGGCTGTACCCGTCAGTGGTGAGCTGGTCTATGCAAAGGTCGCTAAATTCCACCGCAACCTTTTTTTCGGCCAATTGGGTTTTGAAGAGGTCCAGTTCTTTACGCACAATGGAGGTCATAATGTCCCGGGAAAGGTGGCTGAATCGAACCACCCCGTCCAGCCGGTTTCTAAATTCAGGGGTAAACGTTTTCTCTACCGCCCCATCCACCGCCGAGGCGTCAATACTCCGATCCCCAAAGCCGATGAGGTTCTTCCCGATATCCCGTGCGCCGGCGTTGCTGGTCATAATAAGTACCACATTGCGGAAATCCGCTTTCCTACCGTTATTATCCGTCAAGGTCGCGTAGTCCATGATCTGTAAAAGAATGTTATAAATATCCGGATGGGCTTTTTCTATTTCATCCAACAGCACCACGCTATGGGGCTGCTTCCGTATGGCGTCGGTCAAGAGGCCCCCTTCTTCATAACCCACATACCCCGGCGGAGAACCGATGAGCCGAGAAATAGTATGCTTCTCCTGGTATTCACTCATATCAAAGCGGTGTATAGAAACCCCCAGCACCTGGGCAAGACTGCGGGCCAGCTCTGTTTTGCCCACCCCCGTAGGGCCCACAAAGAGAAAATTCGCCACCGGTTTATCCCCAGAGCGAAACCCGGCCCGGGCCCGCTTCACCGCCTTGACCACCGCCGTGATTGCCTCATCCTGGCCGAAGATCCGCGCCCGCAACTGCACTTCCATCTGGCGAAGTTTATCCTTCTCGCTTCCCCCGACGGAACGTTCCGGGATCCGGGCGATCCGGGAAACCACCGATTCAATGAGCGGCAGCCCAATATCAATGATCTCCACGGTTCCCTCTTGCACGGAAACCCCCTGGGCAAGGCTTCCCGCCTCCGCCTCCGCAGGCTCCTTTCCCTCTTTGTCGATCTTCTCAATCTTTTCTATCTTGTCATGCTTATCAAAGAAAAAGGCGAATTTTTTGGGCAGGGGATGTTTAGCACTTTCCGGCATCTCGGCTTCTTTCGTATGCGGCGGCTCTTGTACATCGACACGCTTCTCCTTAAACGCCGCGATCCTGGCGAAAGCGCCGGCTTCATCGATTACGTCAATGGCCTTATCCGGCAGTCGCCGCTCGGTAATAAACTGAGCGGAAAGACGCACTGCTCCTTCCACGGCGGCGTCGCTGTAACGGACCTGGTGGTACTCCTCGTATTTGGCTTTAAGCCCTTGGAGAATGGCGATTGCATCCTGTTCGCTGGGTTCGTTAATATCGATTTTCTGAAACCGCCGGGACAGGGCCCGGTCCTTGTCAAAGAATTTACCGTATTCCTCGTGGGTGGTCGAACCGATACAGCGGATTTTCCCGGAAGCAAGGGCCGGTTTGAGGAGATTCGAGGCGTCCAAGGCCCCTCCCGAAACTGATCCCGCCCCGACGAGGGTGTGAATTTCATCAATAAACAGAATGACCCGTTCTTTTTTAAGGATTTCCTCGATAACCCGCTTGATCCGCTCCTCAAAATCTCCCCGGTACTTGGTTCCCGCCACCAAAGCGCCCATATCCAGAGAAAAGATAGAGAAATTTTTGAGGGTAGGGGGCACATTCCCCGCGACAATACGCTGGGCCAGGCCCTCGGTGATGGCGGTTTTTCCCACCCCCGAATCCCCCACATGGACGGGATT
>JAITJK010000180.1 GCA_031278935.1 Spirochaetaceae bacterium
CGCAAGCCTATGGTTACTGCTGCCAGACCTACGCCCTTTAGGTTTTGGACACGGCGTAATAGTTAATCAAACAACCTTCCACCAAGATCCGGCGCTCGGTATCGCTCAAGGGGCCCAGGGAGAGGGCTAGTTCCCTCGCCTCAGAGCTGAGGAGGTATGCCTTCAAGCCTTCAGCCTTAGCGCCGACCGCTTGGCGGACACCAGGGAGGAACAGGTAATCCCCCAGAGCCAGGGTCTCCGCATCCGCCACCAGCAAGGGCAACATCCCCCAGTTGATGAGGTTCGAGCGATACCGCTTGGTGGCGTACTCCTTAGCTAGGTTCGCCGCAGCCCCCAGCACCCGCTGGCAGGACGCCGCCTGTTCCCGGGCGGAGCCATCCCCCGGCTTGGTCGCGTAAATCGTACTGCCTAGGCGGATTTGGGAGGCTTCAAGGCCCTCATAGCCGGGGAGGGCGCGGATCTTTCGCAACGCCTCCAGGGTCTCCGCATCCGGCGCACCGGCTTCTCGCTGGGCTTCAGAACGCTGCACCCCCTTGGCCCGTTCCACATAGGTCGGGTCCTTGCGACTCAAGGTAAACTCCGCAAGCCGCAAAGGGTTCGACCGGTATGAGGAGGTCTCCCCAGAGGGAATAAGCTCGTCCGTGGTGGTTACCGGATCCGTGATATAGGCCACGATCTTCAACAAAAGATGCTCCGCCAGTGGGGGTATGGCCGGCCAATCCTTAATATTCGGGCCCAAAACCAGGGGAAGCGCCGCATTGGGCTGTCCGGTCCCCTGGTACACCCGGTTTTCGTAAATCCTCTTATCAAAGAAATACCGGGGCTTCCCGTAGCTAAGGTCCAAGTCTGTGGCCGCAGTGATCCGTCCCTGGTTAAGGGCCGTAGCGGCAATAGAACGAGCGTCCATCAAGGCCACCGTGGCGATCTGCCCTTCTCCGGGCTTGGAACCCTCTCGGTTGGGGAAATTCCGAGTGGTATGCCGGATGGAGAGCTCCCCTGAGGCCGGCGTATCCCCGGAGCCGAAGCAGGGGCCGCAAAAGGCCGGGTGAATCGTGGCCCCTGAAGCCATGAGCCGGGCTGCCGTGCCGTTGTTCACCAACTCCAGATACGAGGGCTGGCTATCGGGATACACGTTTAAGGAAAAGGGGCCACAGCCGATGGATTTGTCTTCCAGAATATCCGCAGCAGCGGTAATGTTCTCGAAAATACCCCCGGAACACCCGGCAATGACCCCCTGATCCACCCAGACCCCGCCATCCCGGCATTTGTCCCGGAACTTCAAGGACCGGCCCGGAATACCGAGGCTTTTTTGGGCCGCCTCTTCCACTTGGGCTAGTATATCCTCGGCGTGGGCGGTAAACTCTCGGAGGCTGTACACGTTGCTGGGATGAAAAGGCAGGGCAATGCAGGGTTCTATGGTCGAAAGGTCCACGTGGATGAGGCCGTCGTAATAGGCCGTGGCGGCAGGGCGCAGTTCCCGGTAGGCCTCCCCCCGGCCTCGGACCTCAAAGTAGCGGCGCACCGCCTCGTCGGTCTTCCACACGGAACTCCAGCAGGCGGTCTCGGTAGTCATCACGTCAATGCCGTTGCGGAAATCCACCGAGAGCTTCTCAATACCATCGCCGACGAATTCCATCACCTTATTCTTGGTATAGCCCTTTTCAAAGACCGCGCCGATGATCGAGAGGGCCACGTCATGGGGACCGACCCCGGCGGGGGGTGTTCCGGTGAGATACACCGCCACCACCCCCGGATAGGGAATATCATAGGTCTTGCCCAAAAGCTGCTTGGCCAACGCCCCCCCCCCCTCGCCCACCGCCAGCGTACCCAGGGCGCCGTAGCGGGTATGACTGTCCGAACCGAGGATCATGGATCCACAGGCAGCCATCATTTCCCGGTTATAGGTATGAATCACCGCCAAGTGGGGAGGCACATAGACCCCCCCATATTTCCTGGCCGCAGACAGGGCGAACTTATGGTCATCCTCGTTGATGGTCCCCCCCACCGCGCAGAGGCTGTTGTGGCAGTTAGTCAGCACATAGGGAAGGGGAAACCGTTCCATGCCGCTGGCCCGGGCCGTTTGGATAATCCCCACGTAAGTAATATCATGGGAAGTGAGGGAATCAAAGCGCAAGGCCAACTGCGTAAGCCCCGATCCCTGCTGGTGGGCCGCCAAGATGCCGTGGCTTATGGTCCCCTTCCGGCCTTCTTCTGGGGAAATGAGCCCCGCCGCTTCGGCCTCTGGTACGATCCGGGACCCCTCCAGTAAATAGACGCCGCTCTCATATACGGTAATCATGCACATTCCTCTCAATACTTCTGTACTCCCTCCGGGCGTCGCGGCTTGGCGCTTAGGCGCGCTTTTTCCTCTTGGCCAGGAGAGGCTTTATCACCGGATTGAAAAGTACCACGAGGCATACAAGCAACACAAGGCCGGTTACCGGGCGGCTGATAAGATTGAAGGTAGACTCCCAAAAAGTCGCCCCAGAAATAAGGGTGTAGGCCCTCCGTAAGTTAGATTCACAGATAAGCCCCAGCACCAGACCCAGGATCATGGCGGAACTGTTGAGTTTGCAACTCACGAACACAAAGCCCAAGAGCCCCGCAAAGGCCATGAGGATCACGTCCACTGCGGTATTTTTCGTGGCAAACGCGCCGATAGCCGCCAACATGATGATGGTGGGCCCCAAAATACTGTAGGGGATCTTTAAAACCTGCACGAAAATCTTGGCGATCACTATAGCCGCAAAGACCATCACGATATTGGAAACCAACATAGAGGCAAAGGTCGCCGAGAGAAACTGGGGTTGGTTCACCAACAGCAGAGGCCCCATGGTAACCCCTTTCAAGACGAGGGCGGACATAAGGATTGCTGCGGCATTCCCTCCGGGAATCCCTAAGGACAAAAGGGGAACCATGGAACCCCCCGTAGCTGCGTTATTCCCCGCTTCCGGGGCGGCAATCCCCTCGAGAATGCCGGTGCCGAACTTTTCCGGGTGTTTCGACATTTTTTGTTCCATAGAATAACAGAGGAAGGAGGCAATGGTGGCCCCAGCCCCGGGGAGAATCCCGATCACCGTGCCGACAATGGAACAACGGATAACGGTCCATTTCACCGAGAGCATTTCCTTGAGGGAGGGCATTACGGTCTGCATCTTTTTCTCGTCCCCCAGGGCATCTAGCTTGGACCGCTTCTGGGTCTGCTTTAACACTTCGGTAACGGCGAAAAAGCCGATCAATACGGGGATCATTTCAATCCCAGAGATTAAAAACCGCGTCCCAAAGGTAAGCCGGGGCACCCCTAAAAGGGGATCCAACCCGATACAAGCCAGGACCAGGCCAATAAGCCCGGAGATGATGGTTCGGCAAATATTGTCGGTCTCAAGGCTCGTGAGGATGGACAGCCCCATGAAGGAGATAGCGAACAGTTCCGAAGGGCCGAAACTTAAGGCCGCCTGGGTTAATTGAGGGCTTAAAAGGAGCATCCCCAGGGCCGCAAACATACCGCCGATGGCCGAACAGATGAGCTGCATCCCCAGGGCTTTTCCCGCCTCACCTCGCTGGGCCATGGGAAAGCCGTCGTAGGTGGTGGGCGCGCTGGAAGGCACTCCGGGAATCTTGAAAAGAATTGCAGTCATGCCCCCGCCGGTAATGGAAGCACAGTAAATGGCCACCAAAAAGGTAATAGCGCTGACCGCATCCATGCGGTACGTGAAGGGTATCCCTAGGGCCACAGCCATGGTGGCGCTCACCCCGGGCAGGGCGCCGAAAAGGGTGCCCAAAAAGACCGCGAAGACTATAAGCAAAAACATTTTCGGGGCGAATACTACCGCTAATCCGCTGGTTAATAACTCTAACATGACCGTGCCTCACTTAAAGAAATGAAAAAGCGCTTCCAGGGCCAAGGCCGCGTTACGCAGGAAAGGGATATATCCCCGGGGAAGTAATATCCCTAAGAACACCGAGAAGCCGATATAGAGCAGCATGGTGATAGCTACGGAGCTTATGAGCAGTCGTACCGGACGGCGTTCCCCAAGCAGCACCCCGTAGCCCGCCATAAAGGCCATACAGGTAACGAGAAATCCCAAGGGCTCGTAGACCACAGCCATAAGTACCAGTAACGTCATGCCGATGAAGAGCTTGCTCCGGACAAAGCGCAAAAGCCCCGGGAAGAAATCCCCAAAGGCTGCGGCGATTTCTTTTTTAGTATGCCGCCTAAAATAATTCACCAGGTTAACGCCGATGGCGAGGATCAGCAGGAAGAGCAGAGCCTGAGGCCATTGTTCCGCGCCCAGTTCGCTGTCCGCAGATTTCGGCATGGTGGCGCCTACCTGCCAAAAGCATAGGGCCGACAACAGCAAAAGTAGTATATTAACGATAAGTTCTAAGGCCATGATTGCTCCTCCTTCGGTCTCTTGAGTGGATTATTTCATAATGCCGATGGCTTTAAGATAGTCCGTGAATACGAGATATTCGCTGTCCGCCAGAGCGGCGGTCTCTGCGGCGGTGGCGTATCCTGGGCGGTCTAAATACCCGGAATTGGCGAGGAATTCCTGATAGGCGGGCATATCCCAGGCTTGCTTCAAAGCCGCAGCCAGGGAATCCACCGCCGCCTGAGGCGTGGCGGTCCGGGCGTAGATGGCTCGCCAAGAACCGATAGAGGACTCAATCCCCAGTTCCTTGGTACAGGGCACGTCCGGTACTGCGGATACCCGGTTCTCCGCCATGGCTACCAAAGGAACAATATCCCCTGAGTCCACCAGGCCTTTGATCTCCTCCGCACCGGCCACGGCCAATGCCAGGTGTCCTCCTACCAGGGCACTGCTTACCTCTGCGCCCCCGCCGTAGCTCACGGTTTTAATGTACTTCTCCACTTCCTGAATGCTCACCGCAAGGCCGCCGGCTAGGGTCTGTTTCATGGCCACCGAATCCTGTCCTGTGGCAGTAAGCATCCCGCAAGCAAGGTCTTGGGGATGGCTTTTCGCGTACTCAAGTAGCCCGGCAAAATCCTCAAACTTCCCCTGCATGGATTTCTTGGAGGATATGAGCAGATTCGTGGAATGGACCAACTTGGAAACCGGACGGAATTCTTTCCGGTAATCCACCGGAAGGATTTTTTGTAAGTCCAAAAGGATCATAGATTGAGTGGTCAGGACATAGGTGTACCCATCCGCAGGCTGGCGGAAGGTGAACTGCATAGCGTTGGCCCCACCCGCGCCTTCCACGTTGACGATCTCCACGGGAACCCCCAAAAGGTCTTGCAAAAGGGGCTGTAAGGGCCGCAAAGTCCCGTCCGCTCCACCGCCCACACCCCAGGGACACACTAGGGTAACTTTCCGCTCCCATTTCCAGCCCTCCGGGCCGGCATCCCTGGCCCCGACTGGGCTCTGCGTCTTTTCACTGCAACCGGTCAAGACGCCGGCCATAAGCAGAACCGCCGCCAGGCTTCTTAAACAAAGAGAAAAAGAAAAAATAGGTTTCATGCTATGCCTCCATAACCAATATGCCAGGCCAAGCCTGGGTTTTTTCGCAGGAGCGAGCTCCGCGAATAAGCCTTGAGATAAAGAAAGGATTGATAGAACATAAAAAATATAGCCCCGCCTTGTCTGTTCCAAAGTGGCGCGGAACCTGCGGGGGTATGCGGGAGTGAGGAATCTAACGAAGCGCCATGCCTTCT
>JAITJK010000215.1 GCA_031278935.1 Spirochaetaceae bacterium
GGGGGTATTGACGTATTCGGCGTCCAGGCCGTCCAGGGTATTGGGCTCCCAGACCATAGAGGCCCCAATGACGTCTGGTTCGGATTCCACCATGGCCTTGACCATAAGGGAGAACAAGTCCCGCCGTTCTGTGGGCGGGATAATTTCATAGCGGCTGAGGATATGCCCCAGGGCCCGGACTTCCGCGAGGTACGTGTCGAACCAGTTTCTGATGATCAGGGCGTGTTCGGCACAGAGATTGACGATTTCATTATGAATGAGCTCATTGTTCCGCTTATGGTTTAAATTGAGGATAATTCCCACGGGTATCAGCGTTCCGGTGAGATTCAAAACTGCAATCATCAGGAAGAACTTCATGCCAATTTTCATAGAACACGCTCCTTATGCTGTCCGCCTACACAACTAGTAGTATACCCCCAGTCCAAAACCCCAGGTCAACTACCTGCCGCCCCCCTTGCGGCGTATGGGGGGCGCATGATTAGGGGATAGAGCGTACGCACCTAGTATGAGCGTATTGGGGTGGCGCCTTGCCTTGACGGTCTGTGTCAAAAGCGAGGAACGAAGCGATGAAGCAATTCAAACGAACCCCCTTTACTAGATTGCTTCGCTACCCTCGCCATGACACGTATACCGCTTCGCAAGAACAGCATATGTTCCCAAACCAGGCATCTTTAATTGTATCATAGGCTTAACGCCAAAACCGCAAGGACCATTGGCGGGGCGATCCGCTTTCTAAGCCTCACGGTCAGGCGCGGCATTTAAAATCCCTGGGGGTCTATTCTTTGATGCCGGTCATAGCGATGCCTCGGGTGATCTGTTGCTCAAAGATGAGGAAGGCGATAAGCGCCGGAATGGAGGCCACCATATTTCCCGTGATGGTGATGACTCGGTCCGTGGCGTAGGTGCCCTCAAAGGTCGGGAGACCAATGGGCAGGGTGAACATCTGTTCGCTCATGGCGCAAAGCAGGGGCCAGAGATAGCTGTTCCAACTGCCGATGAAGGAAAGAATGCAGGTCGTAACCAGCACGGTCCGGGAAAGAGGGATGATGATGCGGAAGAAGATCGTGCCGTGTTTCGCGCCATCCAGATGGGCCACTTCCAAAAGTTCCTTAGGGATGGCCCGGAAAAAACTCACCATGATGATAAGCCCCATGGAACCGGCTAAACCCGGCAGAATAATGCCCGGATAGGTATCAATCAAGTACAGACCGTTAGCGGTAATGAACAAGGGCACAATGGTGGCTTCTCCTGGCACCATAAGGCCCAGAAGAAAATAAAAATACACCCCTCGCTTCCCGGCGAATTCCATTTTGGCCAAGGGATAGGCCGCCAGGGCCGAAATCGTTAAGCCCACCGCTGTACCAATGATGGCGATGAGGAAACTGTTAAAGGTCCAAAGGGGTACCCGGCTGCTTTGCAGAATTTTAAGGTAATTAGCCAGGGTGTAGGGGGGCTTAAACCAGTCGATAGCGTCTTTGAAGGAAACACTTTCCACCTTGAAAGACGCGAAAAGACCGAAGATAAGGGGAAACAGAAAAATCAGGGCCAAGCATACCGAAAGGGCCGTGAGGGCGAGGCTTCCAGGGTTGAATTTACGGGTTATCATGAACTTCCTCCTTAGGCGCGCTGTAGGCGTAATTGTAGGTACGACAGCCCCACCAGAATAGCAAACAAAGCATAGGACATGGCCGCGCCATAGCCCATGTCGCTTTGCCGGAAGGCCGATTCATACACGTACTGAATCAAGGGTCGAGTGGCAGTGCCTGGGCCGCCTCCGGAGATAAGCTGAATCTGGCCAAAGACCTTGAAAGATGAGATCATCTGCAAGAGCAGGATGAGGGAGATGATGGGCTTCAGTAAAGGCAGGGTAATGCCGAAGAGTTGCCGGGATTTACTCGCCCCATCCAGTTCTGCGGCTTCGTACAGGGTTTCAGGAATATCCTGGAGCGCGGAAATCACCAGCATCATGCTGAAACCCACCGTCCACCACAGGGTGGTGAGGGTAACCACGATCCAGATGAGATTGGTGCTCTGAAACCACATGATTTCCTGATGGGGAGCCAAGATTCCAAGGTCGTGCAACAAAAAGCTCAGAAACCCATTGTAGGAGCCGAAGATCCAGGCGGCTATGCGGGAAATCACCGCCACGGAAAGTACCGTGGGGATATAGTAGGCGGTCCTCAAGAATTTTTTCATTCTGAAGCCCCGGTTCGCCAAAAGTCCTAAACCGACGGGTGCTACCACCAAAAGAGGGACGGAGATAATCACAAACCACGTGGTATGCCCCAAGGCTTCCCAGAAATACCGGTCCGTGAGAAACCGGGTGTAATTCCCTAGGCCCAGGAAACGGATCTTCCCCATGAGCCCCCACTTGTGCAGGCTCACATAGACCCCCTGGATAACCGGCCAGATCGTAAAGACCGAATACAAGAACAAAAAGGGAAACAAAAACAAAAAGGCCGTGAGGGTTTTTGCTCCTCGCTGATTGGTTACGCGGTTTTTCATTGGTATAGGCTCCTTATGCACAGGTTTTACCCCGGTTTGCTGGGCGCGGCGGGGGAAAAAGCCCCTTTGTGCGCCCACCTTCCGGCTCAACGGCGGATAATGTCTCGCATCTCCGTAAGGATCTGCTGAACCGCTTCGGTAGAGGAAGCCTGATCGGTCCAGATGGTATTCAGGTTCACGATGATGGCGTCTCTAAGGGCCCCAAAGTTACTGTTTTTCGTGGGTAGCACCGCAGTGCTGGACGCCCGGGCATACCCGGACCGGTAGGGCAGGGCCAGAAAGTCCGTACTGCTCTGGACCGGGATATGGGAGGGTATCTGGCCGGACTGGGCCCAGATAGCCCCGCCTTTGGTGGCGGCCCAGAAGGTAAAGTCCACCGCCGCCTGGGTGTTCGCCGTATTCCGGCTCTGCTTCGCGGGGATCACAAAGACGTGGGCATCCGCCCAACAGGCCTGGTTAGTGCCGAAAAGTCCGGGGTAGGGCTGGGCGCTGAAGCGCAGGTCCGCAGTTTCGCTGAAAATTCCCGTGGCCCAGGTGCCGCAGTAGGCCAAGGCCGCGTGGCCGTCCTGGAAAAAGCGCTGGTGATCATCAATACCTTTCAATACATACCCCTCGGTCCAAAGGCTTTTCACGTAATCCGCCGCCTGCACCGCGATGGTTTGGTCCAGGGTGATCTCCGTGCCCGAGGGATTCACCAGAGGGGAGCCGCCCATCTGGAAATAGGTGGCCCACCACACTCGGTAGGGGTCGTCTCCCTGCTGGCTCAGGGAAATAACCGTTTCCCCTTCCCCCAACGTGGCCTTAATCTTGTCCAGGATCCCCTTGAATTCCGCCAAATTCGCCACGGAAAGCTGGTCCTTGGTCAAGGGCACTCCTGCGGTGGCCAGTTTATCCAGGTTGACATACAGGATTTCCGCGTGGGTATCCAGAGGCATGGCGTACTTTTTGCCGTCAAAGCTAACCGCGTCCACCATAGCGGGGGCGAAATCCTGCCAGTTCACCCCGGCTTTAGCAGCGTACTCGTCGATAGGGATAACCATACCCTGTTCCACTAGTTCCGGTAGCCGGGACGTATGGGCGACCCCCAGGTCCGGGCCCTTGCGGGCTGCTACGGCGGTACCGAATTTGGTGTAATAATCCGCCCACACCAGCATGACCGGTTGGACCTGTCGGGCAGGGCCTGTGGCGTTATAGTCCGCAATAACCCGGTCCATCCAGGCCCCGTCCCCACCGGCGAACAGGGACCAGAACACCAGCTTGTTGGGGTCTACCACCACGTCTTCGGGGTTGTTGACCGTACCGTCTTCGTTGACGCTTACCG
>JAITJK010000079.1 GCA_031278935.1 Spirochaetaceae bacterium
AGGTAACCCTTGTTTACACAAGCCGCAGGATGTCTCATCCCAGCTTTCTACAGGGATCCGGGCCGCAGCATACAAGGGCCAAGGCAGGGATACCCCCTCTGCACGCCGATCCACTAGGCAGGCCAGTCCCACAATCTGGGCGCCTAAGGCTTGGAGGGCTTGGGCGGTTTCCCGGGAAGAAACCGCCGTGGTAATCACATCTTCCGTAATGAGGACCCGTTCGCCCTCCCGCACCGTAAACCCTCGGCGCAGGGCCATGGCGCCCTGGTCGTCCCGCTCGGTGAAGCGGGCCGGTAGCCTCAGTTGGCGGCCCAACTCATAGGCCACGATAATACCTCCCAGCGCGGGGCCTATCACTACGTCTATACCTAGGGCCTCCGCCTGAATCCTCGCGGCCAGGGGGCGCAAAGCCGCTTCCGCCCGGTCCGGGTATTGTAACAACTGTGCGCACTGGAAATAGCGGTCTGAATGGCGTCCTGAGGACAAGAGAAAATGGCCCTCCAGCATGGCCCCTGCATCCCGTAATAAGGTTATAATTTCTTCCATAAAAATTTCTCCTTCATCTTTTCTTGTGTTACTTTACCTTGAGTTCAGGCGGCAGGTCTGACCCCAAGACGAGATAAGATTCAAGCCAGCCCAATCATCCGGCTTCGGCGACGAGGATGGTTCCCCCACCCAGGACCACCTCCCCATCGTAGAGGACCACCGCTTGCCCGGGAGTAATGGCCCGCTGGGGTTCATCAAAATCCACCTGTAGGCGGTCCGGTGCAAGAAGACGGGCCCAGGCGCGTTGTTCCGCCTGAAGATACCGGGTCTTAGCCGTAAGGCGACGAGGCTTTTCTGGTTCATCCCAAGCAATGAGGTTCAGGGAACCCGCGGAGAGCCGCCGGGCGTATAAGGCCCCTTCCCGGCCCAGAATGAGGGTATTGTCTGCGGCGGATTTAGCCAGCACATACCGAGGTTCGGGAAACGAGAGCCCCAACCCGCGCCGTTGGCCGATGGTATACCGGATGAGCCCCTGATGCCGGCCCAAAAAAGCACCCTCTTCATCCAGAATAGGACCGGGAACCGCGCCTTTCCCTCGATAGTCTTCAATAAATCGCCCGTAATCACCGTCAGGCACAAAACAGATGTCCTGGCTTTCCTGTTTCCGGGCGTTGATGAGCCCTGCTTCACGGGCTAGCGCCCGGACTTCCTCTTTGGTACGCTCCCCCAGAGGGAAAAGCGTATGAGCCAACTGGTCTTGAGTCATAGCGTAGAGCACATAACTTTGATCCTTCTTGGGGTCCCGGGCTTTTTTTAGAAGAAACCGGTGGCCCAGCCCCTCGATCCGGGCGTAGTGGCCGGTTACTAGGCGGTCTATCTCCAGCTCCCGGGCCCGCCGCAACAGCTGTGGGAACTTGATATACCGGTTGCAGTCGATACAGGGGTTCGGGGTTGCCCCCTTTTCATAGGTCTCCACAAAGGGACGGATCACCTGATCCGCGAAGGCTGCGGAAAAATTGAGCACATAGTGGGGCATACCCAGGTGATAGGCCACGCTCCGGGCGTCTTCCACATCCGCGCGAGAACAACAGGAGTGTCCCCCAGCGGCCTGTTCAGGGGTGGAAAACAGTTTCAAGGTAGCGCCGATACAGTCCAAACCCGCTTTTTGGACGAGCAGGGCCGCCACCGAACTGTCCACACCGCCGCTCATGGCGATAAGGGCCTTCATAGGTTCATGAGAGCCGGTAGTTTTGCTTCAAAGGAACGCATGGCCAGGATGGTTTTTGCGATCAGCGTATCCAGCTCCCAGCCCAGCATGGCCGCGCCTCGCTCAATGACCGGGCGAGAACAGCCTGCGGCAAAGGCGGGGGTTTTATATTTTTTCTTCACCGATTTCAGTTCCAGGTCCGCCACCTGTTTGGAGGGCCGGATGATGGCCACTGCCCAAATGAGGCCGGTCAATTCGTCCACGGCGTAGAGGACCTTTTCCATAAGGTGTTCGGGCTTTACATTGACGGTGAGTTCATAGCCGTGGCTACACACCCCGTGGATCACCTCCTCACTCACGCCGGCTGCCCGCAGCAGTTCCGGGGCTTTACGGCAGTGTTCTTCGGGATAGGCTTCAAAGTCGATATCGTGCAGCAGCCCAACTACGCCCCAAAAGGCTTCTTCCTGGGCATACCCCAATTCCCGGGCATACCACCGCATAACCCCTTCCACGGTGAGGGCGTGCTGTAGATGGAAGGGATCGTGATTATAGGTTTTCAACAGCGTCCAGGCTTGTTCCCGAGAAATCGTTTCTTGCATTGAATGCTCCATAGGCTGATTGTACCCCCCTGGCCGGTGGGTTTAAAGCCCCTCAAATACTGCTATATAAAAAGGCAATAACCACTAGGATCTCCCATTTTATGGAGAAAACTTCTGTGCGGGGCTGCTGCGGCGGCGCGGGGCTTGATACAAAAGCTGTAACCGGCGATGATGAGCGCATGAGACGCACCCTATTTTTTCGGTTTTTGGTGGTCCTGGCGGTCCTGGGTTCCTGTTCCCGGAGCGAGCCGCGGATTCCCTACGGCGTCATGCAGTTAGTCTATTATCAGGGACCGGTTCGTCCGGAAGAACGGTTTTCCTTTTTTGTGATTGTGGAAGATGATGACGGGATAGAAAACCTGGACGAGTTATACTTGTATCACGATCGGGAAGGGTTGCGCTGGAGTTTGTCTGCAGAGGATTGGATTAGTTATGAGGAAGGGGAGCAGACCTGGATCGGCAGCCGGGCTATTGCTATGGCCGGGGATGATGCTCTCCCCCGTGGGCAATACCGAGCGGTTTTGATCAACAAGGGGGGCGAGCGGACCGAGCGGACCTTTAGTTTTGACGCACCCGCTGAGCCGCGTCATCCTTTCCCGCACATAGCGATGCAAGCCGAGGAATACGCCATCGAGTCCCAGTACCCGGAGCATTTTTTGCTCTGTTATGACGAGACCGG
>JAITJK010000092.1 GCA_031278935.1 Spirochaetaceae bacterium
AATGGCGCAGTACACGCAATAGACCCCTGAACCTTTTTGGTTGATGATGGCGTCCAGGGCCAGGGCGGTTTTACCTGTTTGCCGGTCCCCAATGATGAGTTCCCGCTGCCCCCGACCGATGGGAACCATAGTGTCCACCGAAAGGATCCCGGTCTGCAAGGGGGTGTCTACTGAACCCCGGTCAATGACCGGCGCCGCCGGGGCCTCAATGGGTAGGTAGGCTTCCGCTGCTACCGGGCCTTTGCCATCCACCACCGCGCCCAGAGGATTGAGCACCCGTCCCAGAAGGGCGGTTCCTCCGGGAACCGTGACAACCCTGCCAGTTCCCCGGACTTCTTCCCCATCCCGGACCACAGACTCCCCGGAGAAAAGCACACACCCCACCCCGTCTTCCAGGAGGTTAAGGACCATACCGGTGGCGCCACTTTGAAACTCCACCAGCTCTCCATATACCGCTTTATCCAGGCCGTACACCGTGGCCACCGAATCCCCCACCTGGACCACAGAACCCACCGAATCGGACGTGGCCTTGCCCTCCCAATGGGTAAGCTGTTCTTGTAACACCTTGGTAAGGTCGCTGAAATTTACCATGAAACACCTCCGTCCGCCTGGGCGGTCTGGGGAGCGCGTAAATCCCGCTCAAGCCCTTGCAGTTGCTTTCGTAGGCTGGCGTCCACCAGAATGCTGCCTATCCGCACCCGGTACCCCCCGATAAGTTCCGGGACAAGCCGTACCTGTAGGGCAAGTTCCTTGATGCCCCCTTGCCCGGTTAAAGCCCGCTTCAAATCCTCGATGAACGCCGTCGCTATCGGATACCCCGTATCCGCCGGATGCGCCGTCTCCACGGTAAGCCTGAGGACGCCCCGCTGCCGGTCCACCAGGGCTTGCAGGGCCTGGATGAGTGCCGGAGCGTGGGCCAAGGCTCCTTTTCGCGCCAAGAGTACCACCATCCGCAGGGCATATTCCTCTCCGGCTTCCAAAGGGCCATCGTTTTGCAGGGCCTTTCGGATCATCCCTTCCAGTTGCCCAGCGGCCCGCCTGCCTTGAAGGCTGCCACTAAAGGGCCCTAGGACCGGGAGCAGGGCTTTCAGGGCCGCAAGCCCCGCCTCGGCCTGTTCGCCACCACCGCAGGATCCCATAAACGCCGCAGCCCAGCGCTCCCCCCTAACCATGAGAATCCCGCCCTAATTCCTGTAAGGCCAGACCTGCGAAACGGCGACTGTCTTCCCCGATGAGTTCCCGCTTAAGGAGCGCCGAAGTAGCGCCGATCACCAAGGCCGCAGCCTCGGCCCGGAAACAGGAAAGGGCCGCCTCCCGTTCCGCTTCAAGCTGTTTTCGGCCCCGTTCCAAAAGCACCTCGGCCTCGGCTTTGCCTTGGGCCACAATTCTTGCGGCTTCTTTTTGGGCCTGCTCTTGGGCGGCTTTGATGAGGGTCTTCCCCGTCTCCTCAGCTTGGGCGAGCCGCTCTTGGTAGTCCTTGAGCAGGGCCTGAGCCTGGGCCTCGGCCTTATGAGCTTGAGCGATGGTGTCCTGTACTTTTTGGGTCCGCTCCCGCATAAAGCGGGTAACGGGCTTAAACAAGACTGCCCGCAAAACTACAAAGAGAATCCCGATATTGAGCAAGGTGATGAGGAAGGTGCTGATTGAGGGATCGATCATACCTGCTTATGCCTTGGTGAAGATGAGGATGGCGATAACAAAACCGTATATGGCCGTGGCTTCCGCCAAGGCGATACCTAAGAAAAACACCGTCTGAATCTTCCCCGCAGCCTCAGGCTGCCGGGAGATGGCGTCCGCAGCTTTTCCCGTGGCAAGACCGATACCGATACCGGCGCCGATACCGGTGACTACCGCAATGCCCGCGCCGATAAGAAATAAGAGATTGGTTTCCATACTACTACACTCCTTTTATGCTTGTATCATGTGCCTCCACTTCCACCGCTTCGGCGATAAAGAGGCTGCTTAAGAACGTAAACACCACCGCCTGAATCAGGCCGTCAAACAAGTCGAAGTACAAAGACAAAAAAGCCGGCACCACAAAAGGAACCGGCAACGCTCCCTCGACCAAGAGCATGATGATAAATCCCCCCAGCATATTTCCGAAGAGCCGGAGGGCCAAAGATAAGGGCCGAATCACGTATTCCAAGAGGTTAAAGGGCACCATCATGGGGGTCGGGGAAAGCAGGCGCTTAACCCAGCCCCGTAGGCCCTGGGCCCGTAAGCCCCCGAAGAACACGATGAGAATCGTCATAAGCCCAAAGGCCATGGTTACGTTCAGGTCCCGGGTGGGGGGCTTGATGGTGAAAGGCGGCTCAAGGTGCAGGGCCCCGATGGCCAGAGGCGTAAGGGCTGGAAGGCCGTTGCACAAGAAAAGAAAGAGGAAAATGGTCCCGATATAGGGGCCGTACACGGGCGCTTTAGGGCCAAAGTGTTCCTTCGAAAAGGTATTCAAGAATTCCACCATAGCTTCTAGAAACACTTGTGGCCCCTGGGGAATCTGCTGGAGTTTCCGAGTGAGGAGGATGGACGCGGTGATGAGGATCCCCATCACCGCCCAGGAAACCACAATGCTTTCATTGATAACCAGGGCATCCATGGTTATGCCGAACAGGGAGAAGGAAACCCCTTGAGGAAAAGGAATGGTAATAACCGGGGTAAAGGTGCTTAAGGCTTCTTTAATATCCATGCTATAATACGGCGCTCCTTTTTAGCCTAACCCATACGAGCTTAGTCTTTTTTGAAGAAAAAATCATCCCTAAAATATTTTTTGAGCAGGGCCTCGGAGACCGCGTCATGCTTACTCATGTGCGTATAGGTTGCCTCAAGAAAGCCTTTGGTGGTATAGAAACAGCCCAAGATAAAGAATTCCGCCACTCGAGTGATGGCCCCCATAGCCTGGTACATCCGCAGGGGATTATCCAACACGAAATCAGTCATAAGGTATTCGATCACGGTCTGCTGGGTTAGGTTCAAGGCGTAGATAACCTCGGAAACTGGGAAGGACGCCTGCATCCGGGTCTTACCCAGGGATACAAAGAAGTTACCCACCAGGGACCGGTCAATGCCCCGGTCTAAGGTCCGGGAAAGCACCGGGTATACCGGGGCGTTCAACTGCTCCAAGGGCTCGTCTTGCAGGGCGTTGTAGTGTCTCAGCTGGGGCGCCTTGCGAATGGCGTCTCTCCACCGCTGGGCAAAATCCCGGGATTTGAGCTGTAAGGTATCTATAAGAATTCTATCCACCATAGCTAGTAGTATATGAATACTTTAGAAATAAGCAAGAACCCTCCAAGGCCAGGTACTCGCCATGACTAACCAGTACCTTAGTCTTCTTCCTCTTCCTTCTCCTCCTCCGCTTGTTGCTCCCGCTCTTTTTTCTTATCCCGCAACGAGATATACACAATGGAGGCGATGAACAAGAGAAACAAGATGGCCACCGCAAGGATGGGGGTGGCCTTTACAATCTTCACCGGTACGGGTTTTTCCAGGGGATCCGGTGGCGGCTTATTGGAGAGAACCCCCGCAGGCTCACTCCATATAAGGAACAAACTCACCAGGACTGCCACGGCGATCACGATCAAGGCAATTACCGCAGTCCCCTTCACTGGAGGGCTTGAATGTTTAGAAAGGGCAAAATAGACGATGAGGACAAACGTGCAAAGAGATACCGCCACCAGGGGACCGGTCATGCCGGTGAAAAGAGCGCCCATACCGCCTACTTGGAGCCTAAGGATTAAAGCGGAAGAACATCACGTCTCCATCACGGACCACATAGTCTTTGCCTTCAATACGGTACTTTCCGGCTTCCTTGATTTTCACCTCGCTGCCGTAGCGCAGCAGGTCTTCATACGCGTACACTTCGGCCTTAATGAAGCCCTTCTCAAAATCCGTATGAATTGTCCCGGCGGCTTTGGGAGCCTTATCCCCGGCATGGATGGTCCAGGCCCGACATTCATCCGCCCCAGCGGTGAAAAAGGTGGCAAGCCCTAGGAGCCGGTAGGCCGCCCGGACCAAGGCGCTCAAGCCGGATTCGGCTAGGCCTAAATCCTGCAAAAAGGCCGCTTTTTCTTCCGTACTTTCTAGGCCTGCGAGCTCCGCTTCAAACTTACCGCAGATGATCACCCCTTCGGAACCTTCAGCGCGGGCCCGTTCTTGAACCGCCTTGGCCAGGGGGCTGCCCCCAAGGACGCCAGCCTCGTCTACGTTGCACACGTAGAGCTGGGGTTTCATGGTAATGAAATGACAATCATAGAGGGCGGCTTTTTCCTCCTCTTCCAGGGGCACTTCCCGAGCGGCTCTACCTGCTTGCAAAGCCCCACTGATTTTATCCAGCCCTACGAGGAGGGTTTCCGTTACCTTTTGTTCTGTTTTGTTCTGCCCTTTGAGGCTGCGCTCCGCCCGTTCCTGGCGTTTGGTCAGGGTATCCAGGTCAGCCAGGGCCAATTCAATAGCAATGGTTTCCATATCCGACAAGGGATCAACGCGGTTATGTACATGGATAATATCCGGGTCTTCGAAGCAGCGCACCACTTGGGCAATGACCCCGACCTCCCGGATATGGGCGAGGAACTGATTACCCAGGCCCTCCCCCTTAGAGGCCCCTTTGACCAGGCCCGCGATATCCACAAATTCTACCGTAGCAGGAATGACCCGCTGAGGAGCGAAAAGCCGGGAGAGGGTGGTAAGCCGTTCATCTTCCAAACCGACAATTCCCACATTAGGCTGGATCGTACAGAAGGGATAATTTGCCGCCTCCGCTGGAGCGGAACTAAGCGCTGAAAAAATCGTAGACTTTCCTACATTGGGAAGACCGACTATACCACAATTAAGAGCCATGACCTCATTGTACGGAGCTCCACCCCTCAGATCAACCACCCCTAGGAAGTAAAATACAATACGATGAAGATATTCCCGCCCTGGATTGCTCAACCGTTTCACTTCTCGCAATGACGTGAGGTGCTGGGAACATTCCAGCGCGCCAGGGCGAGCGAATCAGAGCAATCCAGGGTCGCCGCTGGCTTACTGACTTCTGCTACTTGTCCGCTACGTATGCGGTTACATTGGTGTACACCCCGAGAAACTCGGTGGTCACGGTGGTAATTATCTTGCCGGCGGCCTCAGCTTCCCTGACCTTGGCCACATAGTTGCTGTAACTGATGTCAAAAAGCCCCAGAATAATCCCATAGGACGTGAGCTTATCGCTGTCATAGGACACGGCCCTGGCGCTTGAGAAAAGCCCATGAGTATCCACGGTGCCGCCCACCGAACTGATGGTTGCACAACTCACTACCGACGAACCGAATGCCAGTGCCAGCACCAACATTCCCAATACCACAAGATTTTTTTTCTTCACCTTTTACTCCTGTTTATTTAAGATGGTATATAAAAAGCCGGTATCCCCGCATATGCGGCGACCCGACCTTTTTATCCGTTTGCTAGGGGATCACCGCCTTCACTATCGGGCCATGGGGCTTGGATATGATATGAATTGATATTGAATGAAGAGAAAGATATATCCCTACGGAAGAATGCGCTAGA
>JAITJK010000221.1 GCA_031278935.1 Spirochaetaceae bacterium
TACCATGTTACGTTCTCTCCCGGAGATTCATTTGTACGGAACGATTATGGCTGGAAATCGGTTTCACAGGATTTACAAGTATGCGTGAAAGGGCTAGAGTTGCCCGACCGTTTTAATTTCACCTTAAAAGCCCTACAAGTAGGAGGGCACTAGGGTAACCCACGCCATCTGTAGGTTTAACGCCCTTATCGCTTCAACACGGCCCCCGGCTACGCTGCTCACCGCAGGTATCGGTGGCCAAGGCGGTGAGCTGTTGCCATACGTCGTCCGCCAGGGGGACTCCCAGGGTATTGCTTAGGGCTTCTGCCTCCTGTTCTTTGAGTCCCGGATAATAGACCCTGGAAGCCCCTTGGGCAGGTTCCAGAGAAGATAGGGCGGTGAGCATACGGCTCATATCCCGCTTAAACGCTTCGGGAGGCCTTAAAATATCCAAACGGATGGCCATGAAGCAGTGACAGACCCGTGCGGAGGTGATTTCCGAATCCCTGACCGCTTCCCCAAACACGCCTCCAGAGGTGAGGGCGCACAGGATGTCCACCAGCACCGCAAGACCATAGCCCTTATAACCCCCGTGGATTTCTCCCTCACCCCCCAAAGGAAGTAGACCTCCTCCCTCCTGGTGAAGCATCGCCTCAAGGAGGCTCCCAGGGTCTTGGGCGGTCAATCCATCGGGACCCACGGCCCAGCCTGGAGGGAGCGGCTTCCCTGCGCGCTGGTATACTTCGATTTTGCCCCGGGGCACCGTGGTGGTGGCCATATCCAGGCTGAAGCGCATACCCTCAAGGCCCGGGGCGGCAAAGGCAATGGGGTTAGTGCCGAACATGGCCTTCCGGGCCGCAGTAGGTACCCCTAGGGCCGCAGTATTGGTCATGGCTATACCGATCATGTCTTCCCGGGCAGCCATTTCCGCATAGAATCCGGCTATTCCAAAATGGTTGGAATTACGGATGCTACAGATGGCCATACCTTGTTCCCGGGCCTTGGCAATGACCTGTTTCATGGCCTGTTTGCTCAGGCTGAGGCCCATGGCCCCTTTTCCGTCCAGGACCAAGGAAAGCGGCGTCTCATGGAGTATCCGGGGCATTACGCCCCCCTTGATGAGCCCCGCCTTAATCCCATCGGCGTACCGTTTAATCCGGGCGACTCCATGACTCGTGATACCCCGGGCATCGGCGGCCACCAAGATTTCCGCACTATCTGCGGCCTCTTCCGGGGGAATTCCCAGAGCCTGAAAAATACGCGAACAAAGCTGTTCCAACTCCGCCCGAACTATCCGCACCATACGCACCTCCCCATACTCCATTCACCGGGGACTAGGTTGTATAACCTGTCATGCTCCCTGCCAAAGGTATTCTATCTTAAGAATACGGCATTCGGTCTCAAGAATAAACCCTTCGCACATCGGGTAGGCATAACCCGTGGTGGAGATCTAGCCCGACTGAGTCACAGAACAGTGTGGCTCACCTCCTAATCAGACCGCCATCTTTAACGTAAATTCGATGGAAAAAAGTCCCCAATAGGGGGTCAGACGCCAAATTCTGACTTCACCCTAAAGTAGCAAGCGCCAGGGGCCGGTACGCTCGGTTCCCTAACCTTCAGTACCAGTCGCGGGCTTTAAACCCCCTGGCAGGCCTTCACGAAAGGGGGCGGCAGGTGAGGTCAAGGTATTGATGAGATTGGCTTGGTAGCCGGCGCCGAAGCCGTTGTCAATGTTCACCACGGAAATACCCGGGGCACAGGCACTAAGCATCCCCAGAAGAGCGGCAAGTCCCCCAAAGGAAGCGCCGTATCCGACACTGGTAGGAAGCGCAATAACCGGCGCTGCAACCAGACCAGCCAGAACCCCGGCTAAGGCCCCTTCCATACCGGCCACGGCGATAATCACCCGCGCCTTACGAATGTCCGAAAGCCGGTCAAAAAGCCGGTGTATCCCCGCAACGCCCACGTCGCTAATCAGCGTAACCTGGCTACCGAAAAACTCCGCAGTTCGTACGGCTTCCAAGGCGATTTTCAGGTCAGAGGTCCCGGCGGTTACTACCGCGATAAGCCCCCGCCGGGCAGCGGGACTACAAAGACCGCCGACGCTTAAGGTCTGGGCCAGGGCGTCGTACTCGGTTTCTGGGAAACGCCGGGCGATCCGCTGGGCTAAAGCCGGGTCCGCCTTGGTCCCCAGCACCGGAATGCGTTGTTCCCGCATACGGATTATGATGGCTTCCGATTGTTCCAGGGTTTTCCCCGCACAGTAAACCACTTCAGGGTACCCAGTACGATCACTGCGGTGGCTGTCAATAACGGCGAAGTCTAAGTCTTCAGGCTTTCCGGGAGGGTTCAAGAGGACGGCTTACTCCGATTGGTAGGTGATCAAAGTCCGTACCGGCACTGGGGCGAGGACCTGATCGTAATGAAAGAAGGGAAGCCCGATGACGCCAAATATTTCGGGTACCAGCCCTCCGGCGGTGGTGATGAGTTCCCATGCCGCCTTAAGGGTCCCACCGGTGGCAATAAGATCGTCCATGAGCAAGATTTGTTTGCCCTGGGGAATATCTTCCCGGTGAATCTCGATTTCCCCCTGGCCGTATTCAAGCTGATATATCTTGGAAAGGGTCTTCCCAGGGAGTTTGCCTTTTTTGCGGATCAAAATCAGGGGAATACCCATACGGATCGCAAAGGGAGCGGCAAACAGGAAGCCTCGGGCTTCCACTGCGGCGACCGCATCAAGGCTGCGGCCCTGGTACAAGGCGCACATAACGTCAAGGCACCCCGAAAAAGCCCGAGGCTCCACCAGAATACTGGTAACGTCATAAAAGAGCACTCCTTTCTTAGGGAAATCAGGGATTTTTCTGATATATACATCAAGCTCTTCAGTGGTCATACGCTCACTCCATATCGTACCTAGGATAGGTTAATCTATGCGCCAGACCCTCTCTGTGTCAAGCCCCGAACCGTGAGACCCTCCGTTTCAGCACAAGCCTCAAAAAATATCGGCAATTTTTAGAGATGCGATGATTTCCTAATAAAATACAGGAAGAGAAAATGCCACACTCATCCCCAAAACGCTTCCACGGTAGGTGGTAGGACAGACCTCTAGTCGGGGAGTTTTATTTTTTGGGACAATTGAGGGGCGGTACAGGATACAGGGCGAATAGGTCCTGCTTATCCCGGGGCGCGGACGAAAAGTAGAGGAAATAGAAGACTAAAAGGAGGGTGGTGCGGTATTTTCCCATAACGGGGTCTGACCCTCGCGGCCTCCTCTCCACCTCCCTTCATCTCAGGCGTCCCGCCTGGGAGTGGTGGTTCCCCAGCGAGTATCCGCGACCCATACCGGTCTCCCCAGATATGCCCCTCCCACCCGTGGGCCCGGTTGTACCGCTGGGCGAAGACCTGCTTCAGCCACTTCATGATAACCGGAAGTTGCAGGCCGTTATCAGGCTTGATATAAAATTGAAGTCCATCCTCGGCGAGCTGTAGTCCACGAATCTCGAAGACAAACCGCTCTTTAGTCTCCTGGAAAACACGGTCAAACAAGGCCAAAGCCTTAGGCCGCCGGAAGAGGGGTTCCCGGTTGTTGATGCGGGTATGGATTGCGTACCATACCCCACGCTGGAGTAAACGCAAGGGTCTCATGAAGTATAGTATGGGTCGGAGATGTCGTTTTGCTTTAATAGTGGTTCACCTTTAGCGGGGGAGAGATCTCTTGCATAATTAAAAAAGTCTTGCTATATTCTTCCGTTAAATGGGTTTGTTATCTTTTTCTTCATCACGCAGTATCTGAAAGAATCTAAAGGAACTAGAGCAACCGTTGACGGCAGAGCCGTAAAAAAGGGGAAAAACTATCCCTGGAAGAGACAAG
>JAITJK010000246.1 GCA_031278935.1 Spirochaetaceae bacterium
CGACCAGCTTTCTAACCACCACGGCCAGTCGCGGAATTTAACCTCCCTGAGGGTTGACGAGGGAGGGTTGGTTTATTTATTGTAGCCGGTAATGGAGATGGAAAATTAATTTTAAGTAATTGATTCCAAAAACACACTATAGACAAGAGAGGGTATGAAGATGGACAGATCATCGGTGTATTTTACCGATATGCGCTGTAAAGTGGGGGAGGGACTCCTTATAAAGCTGGAGCGACTCATCCGTACTGCGGGATTCGAGGGGATACCCTTCAAGCAGAAATACGTGGCCATTAAAATCCATTTCGGCGAACCGGGTAACCTGTCATTCCTGCGGCCAAACTTCGCCAAAACCGTGGCGGATCGTGTTAAGGCCCTGGGTGGTCTACCGTTCCTCACAGATTGTAACACCTTGTACGTGGGACGGCGCAATAACGCCCTGGTACACATGGATGCGGCTTTTGAAAATGGATATACCCCCCTCTCCACAGGCTGCCAGAACATCATCGCCGACGGCCTTAAAGGTACCGACGACCTGGAAGTTCCGGTTCCCGGCGGGGTCTACTGTACAAGCGCCCGCATAGGCCGGGCGATCATGGACGCGGATATCCTCATTTCCCTAAACCATTTTAAAGGCCATGAAATGAGCGGCTTCGGCGGGGCGATTAAGAATCTCGGTATGGGAAGTGGCAGCCGGGCCGGGAAGATGCTTATGCACAACGAAGGCAAACCAGAAGTGGACCAAAGCGCCTGTGTCGGGTGCCGATTCTGTACCAAATTCTGTAATCAAGAGGCGATTCTCTTCGGGGAAAACAAGAAAGCCCGGATCGATCATGCCCGCTGTGTGGGCTGCGGACGGTGTATGGGGGTCTGTAACTACCACGCCATTGCCAATAACAGCGGAACCAGCGGCAAGTTGTTGAATTGCAAGATGGCGGAATACACCTTGGCTGTACTTGCCGGGCGGCCGCATTTCCATATCAGCGTGGTGAACCAGGTTTCCCCCTACTGCGACTGCCACGGCGAAAACGACGCCGCAGTGGTGCCGGATATTGGGATCTTTGCGAGTTTCGATCCTGTGGCCCTGGATAAAGCCTGCATCGACGCGGTGAACGCCGCCCCGGAGATTCGTACCAGTATCCTTTCGGAACGAGAACGGATACATCATGATCACATGACGGATATTCATCCCACCACGGATTGGCGCAGCCAAATCAGTCACGCCGAAAAAATCGGCCTGGGGACGGGAACCTACGAATTGGTTACGGTAAAGTAGGCGGCCTAGGGAGAGGCACCGACTATGGATGAGCGTACTTTTATTTTAGGAGTGGATCTTGACGGGGTGGTAGGGGATTTTTATGGGGCCCTACGCCGCATTGCCGCAGAATGGTTGCATAAGTGCGAAGATGAGCTCACCACTGAGGTAAGTTACGGGTTGGACGAATGGGGGATCGCCGAATTCGGCGGATATGAGCGGCTGCACCGGTTTGCCGTAACCCAACGGAACCTGTTCCGGGATATGAAGCCTATGGAAGGGGCTCCGGCGGTGTTGCGAAAGCTCTCCCACCGGGGCATCCGCATCCGCATCATCACCCATAGGCTGTTCCTCAAGTATTCCCACAAAACCTCGATAACCCAAACCGTTGACTGGCTGGATACCTACGACATACCCTATTGGGACCTTTGTTTTATGAACGACAAAGGGGCCGTAGGGGCCCATGTCTACCTTGACGACGCCCCGTCGAATATCGAGAAGCTGCGGGCCCAGGGTTGTACGACCATTGTGTTCACCAATTCTACCAATCGCCGAGTGCCCGGCCTGCGGGCGAATTCCTGGCGGGATGTGGAAGCCCTGGTGGAGGAATCCCGGGAATACTGGGCCACTGGGACGCTGAACTTATTCGACGACGCGGCCTTCCCGACCTCACCCTCCGCGTGATCCCCATCCTCCTTACGACGATCAACGCCAAGTGGATCCATCCATCCTTGGCCCTCAGACTCCTCAAGGCAAACCTGGGGGTTTATGAGCCCACAGCGGAACTGCGGGAATTTGCCCTGCGTCAGCCTTTGGCAGAAAAAACCGCACCCATCCTTGCGGCGTCTCCTCGAATCCTGGGGGTGTCCGTGGCGATCTGGAACCATAGGGCTACGGCGGAACTCCTTGAAGCCCTGCACGGGGCCTGGCGCTCAGGTGCGGCGCGGCGGCCCTTTATCATTCTGGGTGGTCCTGAAGCGGCGGGCATCAACGCGCGGAGTTCCCTCATGGACTATGCGGACTGGATCGTCCAGGGGGAAGGGGAGGACTGTTTCCGAGACCTCTGCGCCGTGCTTTTGCCCCTAGCGCCGGGAACCAGGACCGAGGGGATTCAGGAGCGGATCGTCGCTCTTCCTTCGGTGCAGGGGGTGGAGGGTAAGCGTATAACGGCCCGGGCAGTGCGGCTCTCCACCCTCCAAAGGGCCTACGGCCTCTATACGGACACAGACCTCAGCCGGAAGCTCACCTACGTGGAGGCATCTCGGGGCTGTCCTTGGGGTTGCGCCTTTTGCCAGAGCGCCTTGAGCACCGGAGTGCGGACCTTTCCCCTAGACCAGGTGTGCGAGGCCGTGCGAGAACTCCTGGATCGGGGAGCGCGGTCTTTCAAATTCTTGGATCGCAGCTTCAATTCGGATATACCCCGGGCCATAGCGATTATGGAGGTGTTTTTACGGCGCCTCGAGAACGCCCCCGTTGAGCCGGGGAAAGAGCCTCCCTTTTTTGTCCATTTCGAGATGCTTCCCGGACGGTTCCCTCCGCAGCTTCGGGAATGCTTAACCCGGTTCCCGGCGGGAACTTTGCGCGTGGAAATCGGGATCCAGACCTTTAACGGCGAAACTGCGGCTCGCATTAACCGCCAGAGCGCTCCTAAGAGGGAACTCAAGGCCCTGGCCTTTCTCCGGGACAAGACCCATGCTATGGTCCATGCGGACCTGATTGCCGGGCTTCCCGGTGAGGACTTGACGTCTTTTGCCCAGGGCTTCGACCGCCTTTGGGGGGTCCGGCCAAAGGAGATTCAGCTGGGCATCTTAAAATGCCTCCCCGGAACGCCCCTTGCCCAGAATCACGCCGCCTATGGGATCCGGTTTAATCCCGATCCCCCCTATGAGGTGTGGGAAACCGAGGCCCTTTCCCGCCGGGATATGGACCGGATCAAGAATTTCGCCCGCTTTTGGGAGCGTATTGTGAACCGAGAAGCCGTGAAGGAATTGCTGCCCCGCCTGGTTCCCGAAGGAAAGCGCGTGTTCACGGCCTTCATGGCCCTTTCAGACTGGCTTTGGGAGCGCTTTCAGCGTAGCTGGGCCATAGACCGCTCGGATCTCGATACCGCGCTCAAAGAATGGCTACAGAGGGAGCAAGAGGCTTCAGGCGGGAACGGGTATTTTGGATAAAGCCCGATCATTGCCAGCGCGACGAAGCAATCCGATGAAGGGGCTGCCCGGCTGGATTGCTTCGCTGTTTCGCTCCTTGCAATAACGGGGCGCTGCGGTAAGCATAGATGCTACCAGGTTTGTTCCAGGTCCTGAATCACGGTGATAATCTCGTCCAAAGAAGCGCGGTTTTGCAAGCGCCGGTAAAAGGGCTCTTGCTGACAGAAGAAGATAAGCTTAGAAAGGGTATGCAGATGAGATTTGGGAGAAGCTGAAGCTACCAGTAGGATCGTATGGACGCCCACCCCGTCCGGGGCCTTCCAATCCACGGGCTGCTGTAAGTAGCCCGTGAGTACGCATGATTCCTCGATCTGTAGGAGGATGGGATTCCGGGGGTGGGGCAGGGCAATGCCATTGCCGATGGCCGTGGACATAAGGGCCTCCCGCTCAAGCAGGGCCTTGAGCAGGTCCTCCTCGTTAAGGGAAGCCGCTAAAGGGCCGTTGCGGATAAGGCAGCTCAACACATCCCGCTGGTTCGCTCCGGGGACCGCCGGGAAGAGGCCTCCTTTTCGCAACAGGGTAATGAGCCCCGGTTTTTCCGCCATGCTTTCTTTCATCAATAGGTTCCTTAGGGGTAGCCGGTATATACCCCATGTTTGCTAGAGTGGGTTACCACCTGCCGTTTACCCCGTGCAAGATGCCCTGTAGGGTGGTAAAACTTAGGTTAGGACTTTCGTCCGATATGTTTTAAACTGCGGTTACAGGCTTCCATATCAAAGGTTTCAGGATCAAAATCCTGACCTAGGGTATGAAGGGCCTTCTGCCGTTCCGTAAAACTGCCTTTTTCCAGGATGGAGACATATTTCCGAAATCCTAAGGGACCCTCCACGGATTCCGGGGGTGCTGCGCCGGCCCCGGCAATACAGCGGACCGGGTCTTGGCAGTCCATATCCAGGCGAGAGAGAAACATGATCTTCACGTTCCACAGACTCCCATATTCATAGGACAATTCGGTGATTCCCCGCTCGCTTAAACCTTGGACCGTAAGGCCCAGCTTTAAGCCAGGATCCTGCGGCTTGGGGTCGCCATATAAGGTGAGGACATTGCTGGCGGTCTTATAGGCCGGAACTTCCGGGCCGAGAAAGCGAAAAGAGAAAAGGCCCTCCCAGCCAAAGAGCGCCTGGAGGATCCGGTGCAACTCCTCCAGGGTAGACTTTTCTGGGACCAGAAGCCTGCGCCACACTTCGGTACCTCCGATGCCGACTTGAATAATCCGGCCAGCGCCGGTTTGGGAACCAGAACGATACACTACGGAGATATTATTCCGTCTAAAATTGTCCAAAGCGTCATCAATGAGAGCTTTAATGTCCTCATAGGTCTCGATCATGCTGTCCAAAGAATTATCCATGGCTTCTAATTCCATCACCGACGGAGCCTCCTCGGCGCTCAGATCTTCCAGCACTCCTGCGGCATGGCCTTGAATCTGAGAAAGAATGATGAAGGTGTGTTTGGGCAGCCCCGAAGGGTCAATATCCCCTTTATGGAGCCGGGCGCTCAAGTCCAGCACTGCCGTATGGAGCTCGCCCACCCGTCGCCGGATGGGTCCCATGACTTTATCCGCGAACAGGCTGTACTCCTCCTGCAATTCCTCCAAAGCGTCTTCAATATAGCCCGCGAGAAACTGCCGTTCCCGGTTGGTAATTCCCAGGACCGGCGGAACGATCCGGTCAATGAGGCGGGGAATATCCAGATCAGGGCGAAACAGGGCATCCCGCACATAGGCGAGAACCACATATTCCGACACGGGGATACGTTTCTTGAACAGCAGGTCCTCGATCATGCTCCGGTCCAGTGGGTTTGGCGGTTCCGCTGGGGGGGTATGGTCGGGGATTTCCTTACCCGCATACCAGAACCGGGTTTCAATGCCATAGGCGGCGGTTTCAATACTTCGGGTTTTTTCGTAGAGAAAGTCCTCAAGGGCATAGGCCGGCACATCCCGCATCCGCAGGCCCCCGTACCAATAGGCAAAGGCGATCTGTTCTTCCGTCGTATTCCCCGGGCCAAAGCGCTCAAAGGAGGCTTTGAAGCCCTGTTCTGCCGCCTCAGCCCAGGCTTCTAAGGCCGCAAGGGGCCACTCGTCTTTGCCCACCCGGGAGAGCTCGAATTTCCCCTCCTTCCAGTTCACGGTCCGGACCACGAACCGATCTCCGGGCACGAAAGCGGTTTCCCGGTAGATGTTCCGCATATCCAGCACCTGGATGGACACCTCAGGAGGATCG
>JAITJK010000258.1 GCA_031278935.1 Spirochaetaceae bacterium
AGGCCGTCCTTCAAGCTGATAAATAAGCGTGCGATCATCTGCTACCGCACCGGTCTTTTTCCCCATACCCTCTCTCCTCCCCTTCCTCCCTCCCCTGTGGGAGAGAAAACTAGTATCCACTCATCGAAACACCTAAAAGGGGCCAGCGTACTGGCCCCTGTTAAGTATGGTATAATCCTAGAGCTTAAACAAGAGTTCCTCGTAACCGGGGAAGGGCCAAGCCTTTTTGGCTACCAGTTTTTCTAGGGCGTCTCCCCGGGAACGGACCGCGTCCATAGCGGGGCGCACCTTTTCACTATAGACCTTGGCCTTGCTGAAGGGATCCTCTACCTCCTGGGCCTCGGTCAGTACCGCTTCAAGTTTGGCCGTTTCCTCGTAGAGTTCTGCGGCCAGCTCGGCAATGCGCTTCGCCCCTTTTGCCTGAGGCACATTGGTAGCCCCGATAGAAGCCAAGGCCGCCGCGTCCTGGGCCAGGTCCCCGGCGTAGCTCGTGGCCGCAGGGAACAGGTACCGCCGGGCCATGTCAATGGTTACCCCGGCCTCGATATTGATCTGTTTCGCGTATTTTTCCAGATAGATATGATACCGGCTTTCCATCTCATCCTTAGAGAGCACATGGTGGGCCTCAAAAAGCGCGATAGTTTCGCTCCGGCTCAGGACCGAAAGGGCGTCCACGGTGTTTCGTACATTCGGCAGCCCCCGGCGCTCCGCTTCCCGGACCCATTCCTCCGCATAACCGTTGCCGTTGAAGACCACCCGGCGGTGTTTGCCGTAGGATTCTTTGATAATCTCCTGTATGGCCTTGAGCTTATGATCCCCCTGCTCCAGTTTATCCGCGAATTCCGATAATACCTGGGCCACCGCTACATTAAGGTAGGTATTGGGGGTGGCGATGGACTGGGAAGAACCCACCATGCGGAACTCAAACTTGTTCCCCGTAAAGGCAAAGGGACTGGTCCGGTTCCGGTCGGATACATCTTTGGACAAGATGGGAAGGCTCGGCACCTCCATCTTGATCACTTCCTCCCCCTCGCTTTTAGCGCTACTCTTTCCCTCCACGATGTTATCCAGGATTTCCGTCAGGGGGCCCCCAAAGAAAATGGAGATGATCGCCGGAGGGGCTTCATTAGCTCCCAGTCGGTGCTCGTTGGCGGCGGTGGCCGCAGAACAGCGGATTAAGAGGGCGTACCGGTCCACGGCTTCTACCACCGCTGCGGCAAACAAGAGAAACCGGGCGTTAGTCTCCGGGTTCCGTCCGGGATCAAAGAGGTTAATCCCGTCGTCCGTGGCTAAGGACCAGTTGTTATGCTTCCCTGAGCCGTTTATCCCCGCAAAGGGCTTCTCGTGCAACAAGGCCTCCATACCGTGCCTGCGGGCCACGTTCTTGATGGTTTCCATGACCAACTGATTCCCATCCACTGCCACGGTGGTATTGGTAAACACCGGGGCGATCTCAAACTGGTTGGGGGCCACCTCGTTGTGCTGGGTCTTGGCGGAGACCCCTACCTTCCACAGCTCGGTGTTGAGTTCCCGCATAAATCCCGCCACCCGTTCCTGGATGGCTCCGAAATAGTGATCCTCCATCTCCTGGCCCTTGGCGGGCATAGAGCCGAACACCGTACGCCCGGTGAGGATCAGGTCCGGCCGCTGCTCATAGAAGGTCTTGTCCACCAGAAAATATTCCTGCTCCGGCCCTACGGTGGTATACACCCGTTTGGACGTCTCGTTCCCTAAGGCCCGCAACACCCGCATGGCTTGCTTACCCAAGGCGTCGATAGATTTAAGCAGAGGCACCTTCTTATCCAGAGCCTGGCCGTAGTAACTAATAAACACCGTGGGAATGCACAAGGTGGTTCCGGTCTGATCCTGTTTGAGGAAAGCCGGGCTCGTTACGTCCCAGGCGGTGTATCCCCGGGCCTCAAAGGTGGTCCTAAGGCCCCCTGAGGGGAAACTGGAGGCGTCCGGCTCGCCCTTGATAAGTTCCTTGCCAGAGAATTCCATGAGCACCCGGCCGTCCGTAGGGGCGATAAAGGAATCGTGCTTCTCCGCAGTGAGGCCCGTGAGGGGGTGGAACCAGTGGGTATAGTGGCTTGCACCCTTGGCGAGAGCCCAATCCCGCATAGCCGCAGCCACCACTTCCGCTTCTTCCAGGGTGAGTTCCTTTTCCCCGGCCTGGACTGCAAGAATTTCCTTGTAAATATTCCTCGGCAGCCGTTCCCGCATGACCGCATTAGAAAAACAGTTGGACCCGTACAAGGCCGCTACGGGCGTTTTGGTAAAATCAACAATACTCATTCATCCTCCACAAAGCTATAATTTTTTTTCACCTTTTTTGATACCCTCGGGCCGGGCCCTAAGGTATCCCTACTATAGATAAGGATAAGCCGCTCTGTCGAGCGTTTATCCTCAAGGCGCGCCCCTTAGCCGATGGCGTCGCCTCCGGTCTCCCCCGTCCGTATGCGGATACATTCTTCAATGGGAAGCACGAAGATCTTGCCGTCTCCAATCTCGCCGCTTCGGGCCCCTCGGACAATGGCCTGTACCGTGGACTGCACGAAGGTATCGTTCACCGCGATTTCTACCCGAACCTTCTTAAGCAAGTTTACCTCGATTTCCACGCCCCGGTAGTGCTCGGTATAGCCTTTCTGCTGCCCACAGCCCATGGCATTGGTAATGGACATCTTGTACACTTCCGCCTTGTACAGTTCCTGTTTAACCTCATTC
>JAITJK010000261.1 GCA_031278935.1 Spirochaetaceae bacterium
CAGGGCCTTTGAACAGGCCCTGCACAACAAAGCCTATAGGGCCCGGGCCCTAACTGAACGAGGGCGCTGTTACTTCGCCCTGGATGCCCTGGATAAGGGGATTCAAGAATTGGAATTGGCTGTCAAAATTATCGGGGATGAAAGCAACCGGCACAGCCTGTATGCCCGGTATTGTATAGCCAGCGGATATGAGCGGTCCAATCAGATGGATAAGGCCTTGGCCCAATGGGACAAGATTTACGAGATAAAACAGGACTTTCTGGATGTGGAAAAAAAGCGCGTTCAATACGCGGATTACCGCTACGACGTGCTCAAGGATTACCTGAATGCGGGGGAAGAGGAGTTCACTGCCCTCTGTACCGCTATGGCAAACGCTATGGGCTTCGCCGTGAAGGAAACGAAAAGTATCCCCAATGGCCTGGAACTCATCGGCATAGAAGGACCTGAAGAGCAGATCGATGAAAACGAAAACAACCGGGCCCTCCACTGTCTCATGCGCTTTTACCGCCTCTTTGAACTGGTCCATGAAGACCTGGTCTACGCTATGCTGGAGGACATAAAACGTGCCAATATGCAGCGGGGGCGGATCATAACCAACTCGGGGTTCGCCCAAGATGCCCGGGATTACGCCAAGGCCCGGGCAGTGCGTCTTTTGGATAAAGATATGCTCATCGAGTTACTTCAAAAAATCTCCTAAACTCCCTATACTCAAAGGCGTGCAGCCACACCGGAGCTGCGTCAAGGAGTATCATCGTGTATAACAAAGAGTATCAGAGCGTCCCCCGCTACACCCCCACCCCGGTCTTGGTAAAACAGGGCCTTACTGCGGCGGGAGGACTCATCGGCGGGATCGGCTTGCTTATCATGGGCAGCCTGCCCCCGGTCGGGGGCATCGTCTTAGGGGCGGTAGCCGGTGTCCTGGGGATAGGGGCGCTCTGTTCCAAAGACCCAGAAGAAAAAAAACCCGGGGCGATTATGACCGCCGCCGGATGCCTGGCGATCCTATCCCGGCTGGGCATCCCGGTGATAAAACCCCTGGCTGGCGCTTTTTTAGGGATTGGGGCCTTGGGATTTTTGGCTATGGGGGTCTGGAACGGCTTTAAGTTTCTGCAAGGACTCAAGAGTCGAAGGTGACCTACTTTTTTGAAACCTACGGCTGTCAGATGAATAGCGCCGAGTCCGCAGCCTTCAAAGGAATCCTTAAGGAACGGGGCTGGACTGAAGCCCCGGACGCGACAGAGGCGGACCTGGTGATGCTCAATACCTGTTCCGTGCGCATCGGGGCGGAAACCCGGGTGCTGGGGCGGCTCGCCCAGTACGAAGCCCTGAAAAAAAAGCGGGGGCACCGGCCTTTCACCCTGGTGGTAGCCGGTTGTATGGCCTCCCGCTTAGGAGCGTCCTTAAAAGTACAGGCCCCTGCGGTGGACCAGGTGATGGGAACCACTGAAACCGCCCAGTTTCCCCGGCTCCTCGCGGCCCTGGAGCAGGGGCGGCCCCCGGAGGAAAGGGAAGCGGAACCTCTAAGAGAAAAGCCCCTAGGGTCTTTCGCACCCTTTCATGGGGAAGCAGGGCAGTTCCGCAGTTTAATTCCTATTATGCACGGGTGCAACAACTTCTGTTCCTACTGTATTGTCCCCTATGTCCGGGGCCGGGAAGTGTCCCGGGATCCCCAGTCTATTCGAGAAGAGATTAAGACTGCGGCCCGCCAGGGCATACGGGAGATCACGCTTCTCGGTCAGAACGTCAATTCCTACCTCTGGAAACCGGGAAATCCTGGGGAAACCTTGGACTTTCCCGGCCTTTTGGCCGTGGTGGCCGAGGAAGCGGAAAAAAACAGCATTCCCTGGGTCCGGTTCTTATCGAGTCATCCTAAGGACCTTTCCTCCCAGGCGATTCGGGTCATGGCGGCCCACCGGGTGTTTTGCCGGCATCTGCACCTATGCGTCCAGCATGGGTCCAACCCAATCCTCGCTGCCATGAACCGGGGCTATACCCGGGAAGCCTACCTGGAATTGGTCGCGGAAATCCGGGAAGCCATGCCAGATATAAGCCTCTCCACGGATATCCTCATCGGCTTTCCCGGAGAAACCGAGGAAGACCTGGAACAAACCCTCTCCTTAATGGAAGAAGTACAATTTCTCTATGCCTATATGTACCATTACAACCCCCGGGAGGGGACCGCAGCCTTTGCCCTGCCCAACCGCGTGAGTGAAGGGGTGAAGCGAAAACGCCTTGCGCGCGTTATTGCATTGCAAAAGGGGCATACGCTAGAATTGTTACAATCACGGATTGGTCGGCAGGTAAAAGTCTTGTTGGAAGGTATTTCTCGCAAAGACGCCCATGAATTATTAGCCCGCACGGAACGAGATGAAATGGTGGTGGTTCCCGGAAGCCCTGAGCTGCTGGGATCCTTCGCCCTGGTCCCTTTAAGTTCCCTTCGAGGAAATACCTTCCGTGCAAAGGAGTTACGGTTATGCCCTTACGATTACTCGGATTCATTATAGTTTTGGTGATTTTTCTCTTATTCATTACCCTGAATTTACAAAACCGTTGCGATATCCGGTTTTGGGTCCATGATAAGGCGGTCCTTGAAGACGTGCCGGTGTATGTAACGGCCTTCGCGTCTTTTGTGGCGGGTATGCTCTGCGCCTTCCCCCTAATATTTATGGTACATCTCAAGAAGAAAAGACGGGAAAAGGAACCCCGCGCGGTGGGGCGAAAAAAGAAAGGGGAGGAGGACGCCTCTTGAACCTCCGCTCCCCCAGGAGGAGGCGAAGAGGGCTCCTCTTCCTGGGCTTGTTGGGTCTCGCGGTAGGCCTTTTCGCCCAAAGTCCTGGCCAGGCCCTCTTGACCGATGAACTGCGGCGCCTGGAAAGCACTGTCAAGAACACCAAAGCCCCTTCGGGGGAACGGCAGGAAGCCTTGATGCGTCTAGCCCAGATCCTCCAGCTTACCGGGGACTTTGAAGGGGCGGCCAAGGCCTACGGCGACGCGGCCAAGGAGGAGTCCAAACAAGCCCAGGATCGCGCCCGCTTAGAAGGGGCCCTCTGCTGGGCGGCTCTGGGAGAAATGGACCGGGCCTTGGCCCAGATAAAGCCTTTGCTCCAAAACCCCCAGCCGGGGATCCGGCTTAAAGCCCGGTATGTCCATGCCCAGCTTCAGGCCTTTCATGCGGGAGACCTCTCCCCCTTGCGTTCCCTTTTGGATGATCCCGACTATGCAGCCCATGCGCCGGGAGTCTACTACACCCTGTGGAAAGTATCCGCCGAGGAAGCCTACAAAACTCGGCTCCTGGCCGCCTATCCCCAAAGTCCCGAAGGGCGGATCCTTTCCAAGGCGAAAAGCAGCGAAATGGTACAGCCCTTGCCCTTGGCCCTGTGGGTGTTTTTCCCCGGACGGGAAGGGATACGTATGGACCTCCCGGAGGAGGCCTCCGATCAGGTCTTGCAGACTGGCCTTTTCGGCAAAGAAGCCAATGCCATGGCCATGGCGGACCGACTCAAGGCCGAGGGTTTTGACGCAGCCATCGCCCAGCGGGTAGTCAAGGGGGCCTCCTATTGGGTGGTAACCGTGCGTTCCGGGGCGGATATGCAAAAAACCATGGCGCGGTTACAAGAAAAGGGCTTTGAGTCCTTTCCGGTTTCCCCCTTTTAAACGTCGACCCTCCATACTACCCTTAATGGGGGGCTTGGATTATACTAGCCCATAAGGAGAAGTTATTATGCATGAAATACACGTTACCTTTGCTCAAGGCGGTTCCCTGACTTGTCCCGCAGGAACCCGGGCGGAAACCCTGGTAAGCCATTTTGGTGTGGCCCCCGAAACCGTAGCAGCCGTTAAGGTGAACAACGAAATCCTTCCCCTCTCGGTACCCCTGGAGGTGAATGCTCAGGTGGAACCGATACGCTTGGAAACCCCTGAGGGGATGATGATATACCGCCGTTCCTTGTCTTTTCTGCTGGCCATGGCGGCGCAAAAAGTGTTCCCTCAATGGAAACTCGTGATAGGCCATTCCTTCGGCAACAGTTATTACTATACCTTCCTTGCAGGCGGCGCCGAGGAAAAGGACATTAAGGCTCTCAAAGGGGAAATGCAGGCCCTGGTTCAGGCAAAACTCCCCATCACGGTGCGGCTTATGGCCTATACCGAAGCCTTGCGGCTCTTTGAAGCAAACGGGCAGACCGATACAGCCCTGCTTCTCGATGAGCGAAGCGACGCCAAGGTGCAAATCAATGAATGCGCCGGCTTTATGGACCTGTACATTGAGGCCCTGGTTCCTCGGACCGGCCTTTTGACGGCTTTTGATCTCATCCCCTACCATGAGGGCTTTTTGCTGCGCTTCCCTGGCATCGGGGAGGATAAGAACCTCACGGCTTTTGAAGATAACCCGCTCATTTTCTCGGTGTACAAGGAATACCATGAATGGAGTCGGGTGATGCGCCTCCACGCGGTGGGCCAGCTTAACCGGATCCTCCGCGAGCGGACCATCAAAGACTATATCCGCATGGCCGAGGCTTTTCAGGCGAAAAAGCTGTCCAGCATCGCGGACCGCATCTATGCCAAACGGGACGCTGTAAAAATGGTGCTCATTGCCGGGCCCTCCAGTTCCGGGAAAACCACTACCGCGAAACGCCTTTCTTTTGAACTTAAAGTCATGGGCATTGAACCTATTGCCATTGGCCTTGACGATTATTATGTGAACACCGACAAAACGCCCCGGGACGAGAAGGGCGAGCCGGACTACGAGTGCTTGGAAGCCCTGGATATTCCCTATTTCAACGAGCAGGTCTTGGCCCTCTTTCGAGGGGAGGAAGTAAGCTTGCCGGTCTATGATTTTAAGACCGGCCGTCGCCGGGAGGGGGGCCGCAAGATTCGCCTGAATCCTCGGACCGTCCTCATTGTCGAGGGAATCCATAGCCTGAACGACGCTCTGACCCCGCAAATCCAGGGAGATACCCAGTTCAAGCTCTACGTCTCCGCCCTGACCCAGCTTAACCTGGACGATCACAACCGGGTTCCCACAAGCGATCACCGGCTGTTGCGGCGGATGGTCCGGGATAACCAGTTCCGGGGTACCAGCGCTCTCAATACCATCAAGATGTGGCCCAGCGTACAGCGGGGGGAACGGCGGTATATCGTCCCTTTCCAGAACAAGGCGGACGAAGTGTTTAACTCCTCTTTGAGTTATGAGCTATCGGTCTTGAAATTCTACGCCGAACCGTTGCTGCATTCGGTGAAGCCCCATCACCAGGAATACGCCGAATCGGTGCGACTTCTCTCGTTCCTGAAGAATTTTGCCCCGATTCCGCCTCAATATGTACCGGGCCAGAGTATCTTACGGGAGTTCATTGGGGAGAGTGAGTTTAAGTATTGATGGATAGGAGTCACGTGGTATCTGAGGCCGGAGACTTGGAATTTGACACTGCCCTGGATGTCCAGGTATTTGCCAAACTGAAGCTCGCCCATCTTATCACTGCCACCGGGTACCTGGTGGACCGTGACGGGACGTGGACGCCCTGGAAGCCTATAGGGGTACGGGAACGCAAGGGAACCATGCGGATTTGGGGGAGCGCCTTTACAGGAGAAGGGCTGGACCGGCTCCTTACCGATGAAGCCCGTAAGGATCAGGCCCTGGATGCCCTGCGCCGTTGGATTCGGGCGTGCCTAATCCTGGAAGAAGCTGGTCATCTGCCTGCGCCTTGGCCCGCAGGGGCCTTGATAGGAGCGGATGGGGCGATCCTCTTCCCTCCGGCGGGACTCTTATCATATAGCCTCGAAGCGGCTGGGCCTGAAGCCTTTCGTACCGCAGTGGAGCAGTACGTGCATCCTGACGGTGCGGGCCTTGGGGGAACGGCCTTTACTGCCGGGGCAATGCTCTACCGGCTCTTCTGCGCTGTCCCGGCCTTCTCTCAAACGAATCGAGATATACTCCTCAAGGACATCCGGGAGGGAGAGTTTCTGCCCCTGAAGTTCGCGGTCCCCGGCCTAGACCCGGACCTCGCTCGGCTCATAGGTTCTTGTCTACGCTTGTATAAGGAAAAGCAGGGAGCCAGGGGAGGCGCGTTGTTACGGGAGCTCGCCCAGGCTTTGGGGCCTCCCCTGTCTGCCGGCACGGCGTCCTACCTGCATGAAGTGGATCCACGGGAACTGGCGCGGCTCACCCGAGAAAAAGAGCGGTTTATGAAGCGGCACGCCCGGCAGGTAAAGAACAGGCGGTTCATCCAACGGAATGCCGCCCTGATCGCGGGGATTTCCTTAGGAGTGCTGGCCCTGGGTCTTACGGTAGGGAGCGTCATTTCCGACCGGGCAAAAGGGCCCAGCACCCAGGGTATGGAGCCGCAGGCGGTGGTACAGTCCTATTACGAGGCCATGGGAACCTTGAATCATCAGTGGATGGACGTCTGTGTGATGCCCAAGATCGGCCGGGATGACATTGACATGGTAACCCAGTTCTTTGTGATTACCCGAGTGCGCCAGGCTTATGAACGGACGATGCCCACGGTTATTCCGGCGGAGACCTGGATTCAGGCCGGCGCTCCCCCCACGGAGGCCACGGTTTTTGGGGTTTCGGACCTGCTTCTTGAGAGCCTTGACCAGGACGCCCAGGACGGGGAGGTGTCTTTTGCCGCTTCCTATCGACTGTGGCTTCCCGGGGCCTTTCAGAATCCTGATGAGCCGGCCCAGGGAGCAGTGGGTTTGGAAAGCCCCGATGCCTCAGCGCCGCCCTGGAACGTTGCCCGGAAGGATCAGATTCGGCTGATCCAGCATCGCGGCGCCTGGCGTATCGCGGAAATACAACGCACCCGGTGATCCAAAGGAGTAATCCCGTAATTTTTTCTTACTTCAGCGGCGCCCCCATCATGGCGAAGGTAGTGAAGCAATTCGAGGGGTCTTCTGGCAAGATTACTTCGGCACATTGCGCCTGGCAACGACTGCAACATGAGCTGGTATCGGGATTTCAGTATGTTTTTTCACGGGGGGCTGCGGACGGCGCCGGGGTGGCTTGAAGCCTTTGCAGGGCCGAAGATTATTTTTTAACGGGACTTGGCCCTTTGTCATGGGTCGTGGGGAGGAGTAAAGGTACGGCTTCCTTCGTTCCTCCATTGGGTACCGTGCTTAGGTACAACACCCTACCCCTTTATGCCTCCCGGTCAGGTGGTTTTTACCGTGGTGACGGTGTGCATAACCCTTGGCAAAAAGGCGCCCAGGCCACGCACAGCCTGGGCGCCTTTGCCTCTTTACGGGGTCTTG
>JAITJK010000176.1 GCA_031278935.1 Spirochaetaceae bacterium
CCTTTTTTGGGGACTTTTCTCTTCTCCATCCCCTGTCATGGCGAGAGGCGAAGGGACGAAACAATCTAGCCAGAGCGGCCTCTGTACTGGATTGCTTCGTTGCGCTGGCAATGACGATAAGGAGTAATTTCCCGTCGAACTCCCGTTCCCTAACTGTTTTCTTCCTCCGGACCATAGTACACCGGGGGTGGGGGCGGCGGGGCCGGTAAGACCGGTGGGGAGGCCGTCCGGTAATACGGGGCTTCCGGGCTATAGGCCGGGGGAAGCGGCGGCGGAGGCATAACCACTTCTGGGGGACGGAAGAGCTTGATCCCCTCGTCGGGAAACCGCTGCTTCACCCCCTCAAGGGCCCGTTCAATGCCTCGGGCTTCGTCTTCTTCGCACCAGATCACCATGGCAAAGTTTTCCTCAGGCCATATCGCGTCCCCCATCCGAGGCCCCTTGGCTCCGACGCCGAATACGCTGGGGTATTTGGTGTAAAACTTGCCTACCCCTTCCTGGCGCAAGGCTTCCATGATGTTGTCTTCTACCGAATGGTTCGCCACAATCTCAATTCGTATCATAATCCTGCTCCTGCTTCGCCCGGTAGGGCCTCGCCCAGGGAAAGCGCGGTCTTAGCGGACTTCGACCCTTGAGCGCGGGCCTGTTTTCTGCTTATCCCCGCAGCAATCCGTTCCCGGCGGGCTTCTGCCTTGGCTTTGCGCTCGTCAGAACGCTTATTCATAATCGCATAAACCGTGGGCATAAGGAACAGGGTCATCAGGGTGCCGAAAAACAAGCCCCCCAGCACGGTTTTCCCAATGGGGGCCACCAGTTCTGAACCTTCCCCCGGAACAAAGGCCATGGGCGCCAGTCCCAGAATAGTGGTCAGGGTGGTCATAAGAATAGGCCGCAGGCGATTCCCCGCAGCCTCCACACAGGCGTCGTGCAGGGAAAAGCCCCGCTTGCGAAGCAAGTTGGTGTAATCCACCAAGACGATGCCGTTATTCACGATAATCCCCATGAGGACCAAAAGCCCCACTGCGGTAAGAATGTTAAAAGTGGTACCGGTGATGAGGTAAATCGCTACAATCCCTATCACCGAAAGAGGGATGGTGAAGATGATAATGAAAGGGTCTTTGAAGGATTCAAAAAGACTGGCCATAACCCCAAAAACCAGGAAGATCGCCACCACCATGATAAGCACAAAGCGGCTCATCATCCGCATCATATCCGCATTATCTCCGGCGTATTCGATGATCACATCATCTTCTGCGGGGATTTCTGCAGTAATTAAGGCCCGGACCTGGGTTTCCAAGAGGTTTATCTTCGTTCCTGGTAGGGCCCCGGCGGTTATATGGATGACCCGGCTCTGATTTTCCCGGCTGATGGTCATAGGCCCGGTGCCTTCCTGGTATGAAGCGAAGTTAGATAGGGGCACTCGGCCCGCTACTTGGCTGTTGACGAAGATGTGATCCAGCGCGGGCCGGGTACTGCGGTCCGCTTCGGCTAGGACCAGCACCACGTCGTAGTCATGCCCCCCACTCTTGTACCGGGTGGCGGTGATGCCGTCCACCGCAGCCTTGATCTCGTTCCCCACGGTGTAGGTATTGAGCCCCAGGGCGTAGAGCCTATCCCGGTCAAGCTCGATCTCGATCTGGGGCAGACCGTCCTGTAGGTCAACCCGAGGTTCCCGGGCTTCGGGTATCCGTTCCTTAAGAAGCGCGGCTATTTTATCGGCAATGGCCTTACCTTTCACCAGGTCGTCGGTGCGGATCACAATATCGATGGGGTTTCCGCCGCCCATACTCATGCCGCCACCGCCCAGGGAGAAGGATACCCCGGGGAATTCATTGAAATGGCTGCGCATTTTGGCCTTGATGGTATCCGCGCTGTCTATGCGCTTATCAAACTCCGGTAGATTTATCCGGAGAGACCCGGTATTGCTGCTGCTGCCGCCACCTCCCATCATGCCCCCGCCGCCTCCCGCGTTGAGAACCAGGGTCTCATACCCTTGCACTTCCGTTTGCACGATGGCCTCCACACGCCGTAATATGGCTTCAGTTTCCGCCAAGGGGGATCCCATGGGAAGGGTTACGGAGATGGAAACCGCGTCCGCCTCCTGTTCCGGCATGAAAACCCAGCCGATCCGGGGAATCATAAAAAGGCTGCCCCCAAAGAGGGCCACCAAAAAGAGGATGACTACCAATTTATGCCGCAAAACCTGGTTCACCGCCCGGCGATAAACGTTATCAAGCCAGGTAAAGAACCTTTCAAAGGCCCGGTCAACCACTACAAGGGGGCCCTTCAGGGGCTTTTGCTTCCGGGTAACCAGGGGAAAGTAATGGCTTGACAACACAGGAACCAACACAATGGCGGTAAAGAGGGAAATAGCCAAGGAAATCACCACGGTAAAGGCCAGGCCCGCAAACATTTCTCCGGCCATTTCCAACATACCCTGAAAGGCTACCATAGGCGCAAAGACGCAGATGGTGGTTAAAGTCGAGGCTACAATGGCCACGATCATCTCCTGAGCCCCTAAGACCGCCGCAGCATGGAGCTTGGATCCTTTTTCCCGGTACCGGTAGATGTTTTCCAGGATCACGATGGAATTGTCCACCAGCATCCCTATCCCCAGTACGAGCCCCGCCATGGTCATCAGGTTCAGGGTTAGCCCTGCAAAGTACATAAGCAGCAGGGTAACGATAAGAGATACGGGGATACTGATGCCGATGATGAGGGTTGGCTTTATGGACCGGAGAAAGACAAAAAGGACCAATACCGCAAGAAGCGCCCCGGAGATCGCCGAAGAGGTAACTTCGTTCAACGAATTTTCTATTTGGTCGGTAGTATTATACAGCTCCGTAATCTTGATGTCCTGGGGAAGTTCCCGGGTCATCTTTTCCAATCGTTCCCGTAAATTTTTGGCGGTCTGCACCGAATTCTTGCCGCTCTGCTTCTGAACTTGCATCATCACCGCAGGCGTCCCGTTTACGAAGACGATGCTTTCCTCATCCCGGAAACCGTCGATAATATCCGCCACATCCCTGAGGAACACGGTCCGGGGCTGTTGCATCTCTCCGTTCACGAGGCCTCCACCTTTATAGGAAATCACCGTGTTGCGGATCTGTTCAAGGGAAGTATATTCTCCCAAGGTGGTAAGAATGTAGGAAAGGCCCCCCTCGGTGATGGTCCCTGCGGCAACCTGCATATTCTGGGAAGCGAGCATATCCTTCATCTGGGTTACGGTGAGGCCGTAGGCTTCAAGCCGGGATTGGGGAATCTCCACCCGGACGATCTTCTCCCGGCCCCCACTTACGCTGGCCGTGGCCACCCCCGGGGTCTGTTCAATCCGGGGCACAATGGTGTCTTCCGCAAGTTCCCGCAATTCCTCTGGGGAACGGTTTCCCGTTACCATAAGGCCCATAATGGGGATCATGGAAGGATCAAAGCGGAAGATCATAGGACTGTCCGCTTCGGTGGGCATATAGTTCCGCACCCGCTCCAGGGCGTCTCGGACGGAATTGGAGGCGTCCACCAGGTCCGTGCCGTAGGTAAACTCCATCATAACCATACTGGAGCCCTTGGAGGAGGTGGAGGTTACTTTTTCAAGGCTGGAAACCCCGGAAAGGGCCGCCTCAAGAACCCGGCTTACGGAACGCTCCACCTCTTCCGGGCCCGCTCCGGGGTAGGAGGTAATTACCGCCAGGTAGGGAGGGTTAATCTCCGGGAAGAGATCTATCGGCAGGTTTAGCATGGCAAATACCCCCAAGCCGATGAGTAACATAAAGATAATAAATATCGTGGTAGGCCGTGAAACGGCGGTTTTCGCAAGACTCATTCTTTTTCCTTCTTTATTCCTTTTCCCCTTACTCAAGGTCGCTGCTTAAAGGGGCAACCCGGTCAATGACATTGATCCGGGATCCGTCTTCAAGGAGGGTCTGACCCCGGATAATCACCTCTTCCTCTGGGACAAGCCCCTCCTGGATTTCTGCGATCCCGTCCACCAGGATCCCGGGCGCTACTTCCCGCTGCCGGGCGACCCGAAAGGCCGGGTCCGTGGGGTCCGTTTCCACGGTAAAGACGAAGGTTTTCCCAAAACGTTGGACTAAGGCTCCTGCAGGGAGCTTAACGATGTGATCCTTGCGCTGGGTAACGATCTTCACCTTGGCGAACATACCTGGTTTGAGCCGGGCGTTGCGGTTTTCCACGTTGATCTTCACCTCCATGGTCCGGGACGCGGGGTCCACCACGGGGCTCAGTTCCGTTACACTACCCCGAAAGAGTTCCCCCGGATAGGCGTCCAGGGTAATCTCACAGGGTTGGCGCAAGGCGATTTTGGAAATAAACCGTTCCGCCACATACACCCGCAGTTCCAGGGCGTTTCCCCCGGCGATCCGGGCCAGGGGCATACTCTGGCTTACGGTCATCCCCAGCTGGGCCGGGAGGGCTACGATGGTTCCCGCAATGGGAGCCCGGGTTACGCCGGGCAGGTAGTTCATCCCCGGCCGAGAGGGGTCTACCGCGGCTATGGCCTGGTCCCGGGAAACCCGTTGGCCGATGGAGACGTAGAGCCGGGTAACTTTCCCGGCCACATCGGAGAAGGCGTCCACCGTGGTTCCCGAGGCAATGTCCCCGGAGAGGGCGAGGTAATCCCGGATTTGGCCCTGTACCGCCACGGTGGTATTCACCGCGAAGACCGGGATTTCCGGCGCGGCAGGGGCGTCTTTGTTCGGCCCCTTATCCGAGGGCTTACAGCCTTGGACGCTCAGGGCGCCGAGGAGTATGAAGAAAGATACAAGAAAAATCGGTTTCATTCGCTTTGCTCCGAGGCCTTTTCTGAAGGCGAGATTCCAGGACGGGTACTCAAGGTTCCAAAGGGAACCCCGACGGCGTATTCCAGATCGATGAGTCCTTTGAGGTAATTAAATTGCTGCTCCAATATCCCGATCCGGGCCTTCCGCAGTTCCAATTCGGCGTTCTGTACTTCCAAAAGATCGTTTAAGCCCGCCCGGTAGGCCTGTTCGGTTAAGCGATAGGTTCGCTCCGCCAGGTCCACCGTGAGTTTCTGGGCGTCTGCGGTGGAACGGGCCTGTTCCAGGGATAACACCGTGTTATACACCTCTAGTTCCGTGCCCCGGACCGCCTGGGCAAGACTTACGTTGAGGCTGGAAAGGCTTTCATCGATCTCCTTCAGGCCTTGAGCCTCGGTACTCCAGGGGAGCAGGCCGTTTAGGCGAAAGCTCAACGTGAGGCGGAACATCCCAGACTGCTGTTTCCATCCGTCTTCCATGAACCAGGAATCCTTCCAGGGATCCCCTTGAAAGGTGGGATCCGCGTTCCAGCTTAAGGAGAGGGTAGGGGTATAGAGCTGATAAAAGGTTTTTTTGCGGGTACTTTGGAGGATCAAAATACTCTGCCGCAGTTCCTGAATATCCGGTTTGCCGTTGGCTGCCTTTGCGATAAGGTCCGCTACGTCTATAGGGATGAAGATCGTATCCTCCGCAAGGGGAACCAAGGTAAATTCCGTATCGTAAGGGAGGCCTAGGTTCATGGCAAACTGGGCCATACTCACCTTGAGGCCATTTTCCGCCTGATCGATGGTGGGTTTTAGGTTTTCCAGGGTAACTTGCGCTTGCAGCAACGTGAGTTCCGGGGCAAGACCTGAACGGTAATTGGCCTGGGCCATTTCAACCCGCTGCTCGGCGGCGTTGTAATTCTCCCGTAACAGAGCGATATTTTCCTGGATTAGGAGCATTTGGTAGTAGGATTTCCGTACGTCCCGTTCCAGTTGAGCCTTGGCCTTTTCGTAACTCATAAGGCCGCTCTCATAGTCCAGCCGCAGACTCCGCATCCCTTCAAAGAGGGCGAAGTTCAGGTTCAAGGCGATCTGTAGGGAACCGGCAATGTGCCATTGGGGAACATCCACCGAAAACGGGACCACCCCGTAAATCCCCGGTATAGTAGGAATCGCCACCGGCGCGAGGCCCGAAGCAGTGGTAGCCACGTTGCTCCGCATCAAACTCCCCGCTATATCCACCGTGGGGATAAACACGTTCCAAGCAGTGTCAGCTTTCCGTTTCTTGGTAGCCGTACTGAGCCGGGAAGATTCCAGGCTCAGGTTACTGTGGACCGCCAGGCTTACCGCTTCCTCCGGGGAAATGGTACGAACTTCCTGACTGAAAAGAGGTACGCCCCATAAGAAGCATACCGCAAGGATGACTGGCGGACGCAGGCTCCGCCATCCGGCGCCGGGAGGCCGCCCTGGTTCTGAAGACCAAGACCGTCCGTAAAGGCTGTG
>JAITJK010000062.1 GCA_031278935.1 Spirochaetaceae bacterium
CTCAAAAAGGATCTTGGCCACTTCATTCGTATCTTGGGGGACAATAGCCACCGCTGTGGGGCCTACAAGATAGGAGGATACATCGGGAGCGGCCAGACGTTCAAAAGCAATCCGGGCAAAATTGTTTTTCACCACCTGAAACCGAGAGTCTTTTGCCCCCAGGCGTTTCCGTAACGCGGTGATTTGCTCAACCGTAAGCCCCCGGTAATCGGTAAAGATAAAGTCTTTGGTATGTCCGAATTGATCCTCTAATGCCTGTATGGCGGAAACTTTTACATCCTGTACTTTCTTTGCCACAATGGCCATGACTTACTCCTCGTCCTTAATTGAAACCCATACCCCGGGTCCCATAGTAGAAGCCACAGAAATCGACTGGATAAACTCCCCTTTGGCGTCAACTGGCCGCTTCCGCTTAATTTCAGCCACCGCAGTCTTGATGTTCTCGGCCACCTTGTCGTTTTCCATGGAAACCTTGCCCACCGCGAGATGGACCACCCCAGTCTTGTCCGCCCGGAATTCGGTCCGCCCTTTCCGCAACTCGGCCAGGGCGCCTTTGAGGTCAAAGGTAACGGTCCCAGTCTTGGGGTTCGGCATGAGTCCCCGACGACCCAACACCATACCCAGCTTACCCACATCTTTCATCATATCCGGGGTCGCCACGGCCACATCGAAATCTAGCCAGCCCCCCTTAATCTTTTCGATTAAATCGTCGGACCCTATATAAGTGGCCCCCGCTTCTTGGGCCTCTTTTTCCTTTTCGGTCTTACAAAACACCAATATCCGCTTTTCTCCCCGGAACTGGTAGGGCAATACCACCGTATCTCGAACGGATTGACTTTTTTTGAGATTCAGTTTTACCGAAAGGTCCACGGTTTCATCAAATCGAGCGGTGGCAAGGGTTTTAACCAGCTCTAGGGCTTCTCCCAAGCTATAGAAAATCGTAGGATCGTATTTTTTAAGCTTGTCCAGGTATTTTTTTCCATGTCTCATTTTTCTACCTCGACTCCCATAGACCGGGCGGTTCCCGCGATAATCTTCATAGCCTCCGGGAGATCATTGGCCGAAAGATCCGGCATTTTGAGTTTGGCAATTTCTTCCAGTTTCGCCTTAGGCAACTTGCCGACCTTGGTCTTATGAGCTTCTCCGGAGCCTTTCTCAATACCGATGGCCTTTTTGATCAACACCGCCGCAGGGGGCGTTTTGAGGATAAAGGTAAAGGATTTGTCTGTATATACCGTGATGACTACCGGTATAACCAGGCCCGCTTCCATAGATTTCGTCCGGTCATTAAATTGCTGGACAAACTGCGGGGCGCTCACCCCGTGGGGCCCCAGAGCAGGGCCTACCGGTGGAGCCGGCGTCGCCTTACCCGCAGGGCATTGGAGCTTGATAAGGGTGGCAATTTTCTTCTTTGCCATGGATATTCTCCTCTTGTGGTATACCCGAAACCCCTTCGTAGGGCGTTACGGGGTAACGTTTCTGAACCTTCAGAAACTCCCATCTTGCATAAATACGAAGGATCTGCTTCAACACTCTGTTACCAGCGAAAGCATCCATCCGTCCAGGTATTACACTTTTTCTACTTGTAACAGATCGACATCCAAGGGCGTATTCCGGCCAAAGATACCAACCATCACCTTGAGCTTGTTTTTCTCGTGATTTACTTCTTCAATAATACCCGTAAAAGACTCGAAGGGGCCCTCAATAATCTTCACCTGCTCCCCGGGGGCAAAGGACTGGCGACTTCGTACGGGCCGCTCGCCCTTGATCTCCCCGGATTTTTGCAGGATGACCCGCGCTTCTTCGCCGGGCAAAGGCTGGGGCTTCCGATCCGCCGGGGTCCCGACAAAGCCCGTAACCCCTTGGATTTTCTTTATTTTGGAACAAACTCCTTTCCAGCTGAGATCCGGTAGGTCCATTTCTACCAGAATGTATCCGGGAAGGAATTTTTTTGTAGTAATCCGCTTTTTTCCATCTTTGACCTCTACCACTTCCTCAGAAGGAACTTTTACATCCCGCACCTGTTCCTTATCCAGCTCCCCTGAGTCAATCATCATGCGTATGGTTTTTTCTATTTTATTTTCGTATCCCGCATATGTGTGGAGGACATACCAGCCCGTTGCCATAGGTTTCCTTTATGTACTAAAATATTGCCTGCACCCCAAGGAGCAGCACTACATCTACCAAACCTAATACCGCAGCAATAATCAGCGTAGAAACAATAACCACCTTCACCGAACTGACCACGTCTTCCCGGCTGGGCCATACGACCTTCCGCAGTTCGGCATACGATTCTTTAACAAATTGAACCATTTTGTTCATGCTATCCTCTCTACATACAGGTACGATCTTCACAAAACAGGCCAGGTAGGACTCGAACCCACAACATTCGGTTTTGGAGACCGACGCTCTACCATTAGAGCTACTGGCCTAAGAAAACACTTACTTGATTTTGGCTTCTTTATGTACGGTATGCTTGCGATCAAAGGGGCAATACTTATTAAATTCAAACTTCTCCTGGGTATTCCGCCGGTTTTTCTTGGTGGTATAATTTTTCCGCTTACATTCACTGCACTGTAAGGCAATGAGTTCTACCGCTGTTTTTTTTGACGCCATGCTATTCCCCTTACCCATTCCCCCGTCCGCTACGGAGGTTTTTAAAAAAACACCGAGCCCTCAAGCGGAATCGAACCGCTGACCGCATCCTTACCATGGATGTGCTCTACCGACTGAGCTACAAGGGCCTGCACGTACAAGTATCACAACCATACTAACATTTCAAAATTGTGTCAAGGGATTTTTCCCTGGATCCGCCGTTATTTTTCTTTTTTCTATTCCCGTATACCGAATAGAAAAGTCGGCTTGGGCGTACATGGATTCCCAGTCCCGGCAGGAGTCGTCGTACACCGCAACGAAGCTCATTCCCGCCTCCCGCACACCCTGCAAGGCGTGGTAGGCGTCCTCAAAGACGATACAGTCTTCAGGGGCCAGTCCCAGTTGGTTTGCCGCGACTTTCCATATATTAGGGAGGCTTTTGTCTTGAGAAACGGTATCGGTGTAGAGGATCGTGGAAAACAAGGGCCAAAGGCCGTGGCGTTTCAGGGCCCCTTCGCAGGCTGTAGGGAAGCAGGACGTAACCACTCCCAAGGCCAGCCCCGCGTCGTACAGTTCTCGGACTAGCGCCGGGATGGCCGGTTTCAAGGGCAGAGTGGTTTTATAGGCCTCCAAGACCATCTCTTCCCATTGATCGATGATTGCTTCGGGCGAATGGGGCAGCCCATAGTGGCGGTGGACGTACTGTGCGGCTTGGCTTAGGGTCATGGCGGCGAGGTCCGCTTCCAAGCGCTCTTCCGGGTGTTTCCCCTCCTGTAAGAGATAGTCCCGGCAAAGGCGATCCCAGATCGGCATGGAATCGAGTAGGGTTCCGTCTAGATCAAAGAGGGCTCCTCGGTAAGTTTGCAGGATTTTCTTTATCATCCTAGCCGTCCCGTCCGCGCTTCTGCATCCACCAGCTTCCATAAACACCGGGCCGCCTCTCGGATGTCTGGCTGGGAGAGGATCCCGGAGATCATCGCGACCCCGGCGACTCCAGTTTGCATGACCTCCGGGGCGTTCTCCCGGTTAATCCCCCCTATGGCCACTACGGGGATACGGACGGCAGCGCGAATGGCTTTAAGGCAACCGAGGCCGATGGCGTCTCCCGCGTCGACTTTGCTTCCCGTGGGGTACACCGGCCCTACGCCCAGATAATCCGCGCCCTCCGCTTGGGCCCGTAGGGCTGCTTCCAGGGTGGACGCGGAAAGGCCGATGAACCTATCCCTGAAAAAGCGGCGGGCCACGCTTAAAGGCAGGTCTGCCTGGCCTAAGTGCAAGCCCTCGGCGTCTACCGCCTGGGCAATGTCCAGGCGGTCGTTGATCACCAGGGGGATATGGAGACGGCGGGTAAGGGCGTGAACCTCCAGGGCAATCTGGTAGAAGTCTCCGGTGGACGCCTTTTTTTCCCGAAGCTGTACCAGGGTAACTCCTCCGGCCACGGCGGCCTCTATCGCCTCGGTTAGGGGCCGCTCCAGAGACAGGAGACGGTCGGTACAAAGGTAGAGCCGGAGGTCTTGGGTCTTCAGCATTGGATTTTCCCCCGTTGGCGTAGGGTATTCCCGGTTATGCCGTCGATATGGTCTATTAAGGCCACCCGGAAGGAACCGGGACGCCGGGCCCTTTCAAAGGCCAGTTCTCCGGCAATACCCAAACAGGCAATGGCGGCGCAGGCGGCGGCAACCAGGGCTTCCCTATCCCGGTCCACCACTGCGGCGGCGGCGGCGGCGGCGGCGGCGGCGCAGAGCGCGCCGACTATACAGCCTGCTCCGGTGATCCGGGTTAGCATAGGCACACCGTTGTGTATCCGGACAAGCCGGTTTCCATCCCCGACTACATCGACTTGGCCCGTAGCGGCTGCCACGCAGCGGTACTTCCGCGCCACAAGGCCTACCGCTTCCTCAATGCCCGGAACCGTCCCGGCGGAGTCCACCCCTTTTACTACCGCGTCCTTCCCTGCCAGGGCCATGATCTCTCCCATATTTCCCTTGATAAGGTCGATCCCCGCCGTGTCGTGCAGGTGGGTGAGTAGGCCAAGCCGCCGCGGGATAGCGGCGCATCCTACGGGGTCCACCACTATGGGGCGTCCCGCAACCTTGGCCCCTAGGGCCGCTTCAAGGGCCGCAGCTTCCTGTTCTTTACTATAAGTTCCGAAGTTGATATAGAGGGCTCCGGAAATCCGGGCAAACTCGTATACCTCGTCCCAAAGGTCGCACATGGCCGGGGAGGCCCCAAAGGCAAGCAGCCCATTGGCGCAGTCGTTGGCGGTAACGTAGTTGGTAATGCAATGCACCAGAGGCTGCTGCTTGCGTACCTCGTCAATAACGGTTGCTGCGGTTTCAATGATCATCTTCAAATTACTCCTTAATATTTATTGAAGTAGAATTCGGAAATTGATATGACCGCACCTACCTACAGCAAAAACATGGTTTTCTTCTTCATTCAAATTGCCTTCATACCGGCTCTACGGTAGAGGGCGCTCAAGTGACCCACGGGTCCCACGCCTTTTCCTGCGGGGTATGCATCCCTAATAGCCTGGGTCAGGTAGTCCTTGGCCCAGCGAACCGCTGCCTCTACCCCATCCCCTAGGGCGAGCCGGGAGGCAATAGCCGTGGAAAGTGTACAACCTGTACCGTGGGTATGGCGGGTAGGAATCCGTGCCGACCGAAGGGTGTGAACGGTCCCGCTTGTAAAAAGCAGGTCCACGGCGTCCGTTCCCAGCCGGTGGCCTCCTTTGATAAGGATGTTCTTAGCCCCCTCTTCGGCGAGAATATAGGCGGCCCGCTCCATATCCGCCTCGGTAGTAAGGGGAAACCCTACAAGGATCTCCGCCTCAGGGATATTGGGGGTTATCACCTCGGCTATGTCCATTAAGCGGCGCAGTTCCTTAACCGAATCTTCCCGCAGCAAGGGGAATCCGCTCTTGGAAACCATCACGGGATCC
>JAITJK010000082.1 GCA_031278935.1 Spirochaetaceae bacterium
GGCAGGACCGCAGTCATTCTCAACTCGTGCACCTATCCCGGACCGAGACAGTGCGCTTGGTTCTCATCGAAGGCACATTATTTCACCAGCAAACTCGCCAAAGAAGGAATGGAGATGAAATTCCCCAAGGCGCCCCCGAGGGAAGAGAGGAAGAAGACCATGAGGGCCCGGGTGATGCGGTTGCGGTAGATGCCCTTTAGCGAGGTAACATCCTCCGAGAGGGTCTGGGTGTCGGAAACTCGGGGCTTGCGGAGGGTAACTTCGGTAATTCCGGAAAAAAGTCCTACCCCAATGAAGGGGTTGATCGTCGCAATGGGCGCGCCGAAGAAGGACACCACCATGGAAAGGGGATGCCCTAGGGCGAGGAGGGTCCCTAACGCGGCCAGGGAACCGTTGAGCAAGGCCCAGCGCAGGAGCATGGTTAGACTCACCTCGGCGCCGGCCCGGAAAAACCCCGCCGCCAAAAGGGCCCCAATAAGGATCGGTATGATCCACCCGGCGAGTTTGGAGAAGACCTTAGGCTTCGGGATGGTCTCCAGGTCCGAGACATCTTCCCCCACCGCTGCGGTGGCGATCTTTTCCAGATAGGCCTTGATGCCCTGGGTATGTCCAGCCCCCACCACGGCGACCTGCTTCTTCCTGCCTCCCTCCTTGCCGGCGCTCCAGATGCGAGCCGCTAAGTACCGGTCCCGCTCGTCAATCAAGGTCTCCTTCACCGGCGGCAGGTACTCTGAAAGGGCCGTCATCATATCGTCCAGTTCGCTACGGTTTTTCAGTTTCTCGATCTCCGCCTCACTTAACTGCTCCCGGGAAAAAGCGCTGCTTAACAAGGATGAAAGGAGCTTGCACTTGTTCCAAAGACCACAGCGAGCCCAGGCCCGGCGGAGAGTGATCTGCACTTCCCGGTCGCATAAGGTGTAGGGAATATTCAAGGTCTGGGCGGTTTCTATGGCGGTTTTCATTTCCTCCCCCGGCTTCACCCCCAGTTCCGCGCCCATGCGCCGCTGAAAACTGGATAGCACCAAATTGGCTATGAGCAGAAAGCCCTGGCCTTCCTTAAACACCTTGACCACGTTTAGCCGCTCCCAACTTTCCTTTTCGCTCATAGACTGGTAGCGGCCCGCGTCCAGTTCCACACAGACCACGTCTGGCTGAGTTTCCTGGATTATCTCCCGTACTTCGGCAATACTGTCCCGGGAAACATGGGCCGTTCCAATGAGGATAATGACCCGGTCCTCAAAGGTGAGGGTCATACGCGTATCGTTCATACAAGTTCCTTCTTTAATACTAAGACTTATGCTTTATGGCCTATTCCTGCGACTAAGACCCCTCAGAGATGGTCAAGTTCCGCTGCTCAAAGGCCCATTCGTTTAAACGCCATTCAAGGTTCCGCATCTGGTTGAGCTTCTTCACCTGGATAAAATAGGTGTCCGCCAGAGTCTTAATACCCCGAATGTCGTAATAATTGGCCAGATAGTAGTACATCCTGGCCTGGGTATCCGGGTCTTTTTCCTTGTCCAGCCGGTTTATGAGGTCCCCGTCTCCGGTGAGATCGTGGTACAACCGCAGCATAGCCCAGTCAAGGGAATCCCGGGGCGTCCCCCGCAGGGCCTTCTGCAAAAACTGCTTCAGCTCCGGGTCCGTAGCCTTCCCGGCACGCATCCAGCTCATCCCTCCAAGGAGGGCATAGACTGGTTCTTTGGGGGCCCGTTTATAGGCCTCAAGAAAGGCGTCCCGGGCTGCGGCCCACTGGCCCTTTCTCATGGCAAGAATTCCCAGTCCCTCAAAGGCAAAGTAGTAATCCGGCTTTAGGCGTATCACCGCCCGGTATGCCTGTTCCGCCCCCTCATAATCCTTAAGATCGTCCTTGAGGCCCGCACTGTACACATAAGCAAGAAAGTTTTCCCCGTCCAGGGCTATGGCTCGCTCATATTCCTGCACCGCCTCAGCCTTCCGGTCCAGGTCCATGAGTACCCCGCCCCGGTCAATGGCTACCCAATAATCATCGGCCTCCATGCGTTTGGCCACATCCAGGTCCGCCAGGGCCCGGGTCAGGTAGTGGGCGTTCCGGTAAAGCCGGGCCCGTTCAATCCGGGGCTTGGACCACTCAGGAAACTGAGCGATGGCCCGGTTCAGCAGGGCCTCAGCCTTCCCTGGCTCTTTGGTATACCGGAACACCTGGGCCCGGCCAACCAGGGCCTCGCCGTTCTCCGCTTCCACCTCTAATACCCGGTCAAAATAGGACGCTGCGGTCCGCCAAGACCGGCTCTCCAGGTATATGGTTCCCAGAGACAAGAGGGCCGGTACATGAACCGGATCGATCTTGAGGATTTTCTCAAGGACGCCCCGGCGTTCCCGCTCCTTGCCCGCAGCCGCCTCAATAGCCGCCAGCGCCCATAAGGCTTCCGTATTATTCGGCTCTACGGTAAGGACCTTTTGTATGATGAGCCGAGCCTCTCGGGTATGGCCTGCGAGGTTCAGAATCGAGGCGTAGAGCCCCTGAAACAGGGCGGATTCCCGCTGGGCCGGCGGAAGCTCCTCGAACAGGGCCAGAGCCCCAGTATAATCCTGGGCCTCTAAGCGCTCACTAAGGCTGATAAGGATACCTGCTACCGCAGACCCACTATCCGGTTCCTCGGCGGCGGCAAGGCTCCCTATACAAAAGAGGCCGAGACACAGAAGGGCCGCCTTCGGGCCCACTGGTCGCTTAGTGCTTCCTTTAACCATGTATACTCCTTCCCTACTATAGGAACTTTTTAGTATATCCGCAAGTTGATACACCCTGGTATTTAGTAGTATGCTTAATCCAAGCGGCACAAAATGAAAATGTCTATATTTCCACGGATGATAGGTCTTCTTTTCCTGTATGGAGCGATTTTTCTGGTCTTAGGGGCTCTGCAATTCACCCCCAAAGGAACCTTTACCCGGCAAGTGGGGGATATGGTGGTAAGCGGGCGGTATCTGTCCACCAAGCCCGTAAGCCCCTACGCCGAGGAGTAC
>JAITJK010000087.1 GCA_031278935.1 Spirochaetaceae bacterium
GATTCGAGAACTGAACTTTTCGATGAGCAGTCCCCAGTGTTTACGCATATACTCAAGCTGACCGATAAGCGAGTGCGGAGAAGCCAGGGCCGGGGCCCGCAGCATATCCCAGAGGTTCAGGCCCGAAGGTCCGAAGGCTGGAAGCCCGGCCAGGTGCTCCCGCAGTTCATGCACAGCCTGGGCATAGGCGGTCTTTTCCGCCAAGAGGGCCTCGTCAAAAAGAAACTTGAAGGGAGAGAAGGCGGGGTTTAGGTTCGCCATAGCCAAGAGGAGCAGTTCTTCCAGGGCCATAGCGCGGCAGCTTTCGGTGCCTTCAAAACCCGCAAGATAGTCCGCTACGGTAAGGCTCCCCTGGTAGACCTGCTGGGGGGGAAAGAGCTCCCCAAAGGTATGCAGCAGGGTTTCGGTACCGCCTTGCCCCAGGTTTCGGCCAAGGCGCTCAAGGGCGGTATCAAACACGTCGGGCTTCACCGTTTGTCGGTACACCGCCACTACATAATGAAGGATTTCATCAATGAGGCCCATAATGTTGAGCTGTCCCGGCTTCACTCGCTGCTCCGGCTGGTCAATTTGGGCGTTGAGCTTGGCCGCCAGGTCCCGGACTTGCCGGAAATCCGCCAGCACCACATTCCCCCTCAGGGAGAACAGGGTATGATCCAAGGCGCACCGTTCCCGCAGTACCCGGTTAATATGGAATTCTTTGATCCCCGCAAGGTCTAGGCTTCCGGGATGCCGCGAGCTTTCCGGTTCGAGGCGCGTAAGACGAATAGCTAAAGCGGTCATTGGTTTTTCCCCTTGGTTTTGTCATTTTTCCCCTCCGGGGCAATGGTACTGAGCTCCCGCACGGACCGGACCAGGGTATGATCCAAGGCGATTTCTGGTATAGTTGCCGGAAGCCGATAGGTCCAGTTGAACTCATCCACCTTGCCCGGTACGTTGATCCGCTCCCGGGCCGGGTCTGGGGCGTACCACCGAGGGGAAAGATGCAGGAGGTCCTGAATTTGGAAGACCCGGAACCGGGAGGCGGCGCTGGCGATCTTGGAAAGGATGATCTTGGCGGTAGCAGGGTTATAGATGGCCGGGAAATCCCCCTCCGCGCCGATGAAGGCGGCGAACTGTTGCTGATCCGCCTCGGTTTCCCACCATTCCCGGAGGGTAGAGCTGTCATGTACCGCCGGGGTACATACGCTTAGAGAAGGGTACTCTGCCAAGGGCAAGTAAGGTTCCCCGGGCTCGTCCCAGTTGCGGGACCAGCGGATCACCCGAAGCCCCAGGATTTTGAGCTTTGTCAGCACTCGGGGCACGCATTCGGGCACGGCCCCCAGGTCTTCCGCGCAGGGCAGCATGATCGAGGATTCCCGGAGCATGGCTAGGAGCTTCTTGCCCTGCCGTTCCCAGGTCTGCTCCGAGTCTCGTTGGTTTTGCTCCACCAGGGCGTCCAGGCGCTGCCGTTCCTCCCAAGAGAGCGAGGCGTAGGCCCGGGAGTTCCGGTAATACCACACCGGGGAGTATTTGCCCTTGGCATATTCCAGGAAGATTCGGTTATCCCAAGCCGCCAAGAGATAGGCCTTAGCCGCAGGGTGCACTTCCAGGGCTTCGATGTCTTTTTCCCCTCGGATAGTTTCCTTGAAGAGCCACAGGTGCTCGTCCCCTATCCGATCCAGGGCCAGGGAAAAGACCCGCCCGGCCTCGGCTTCCAGGACCGAATCCCTAAGGCCTGCGTGGCGTAAACTGTTCCAAACCTCTTCGGCGGGGATATGGGGCAGGGAAATCCAGCGAATCCGCCCAGAATCAAAGCCAATACCGCTCAAATCCCGGGACGTAAGGGGCGCCGCCGGTACAAAGCGGCCTAAGATCGCCGAGATATCCTCTCGCCGGGACGCCCAAATCCGAAAAAAGCCCAGTACGTGATCGATCCGGTAGGCCCGGTAGTATTTTTCCGCCACTTTAAGCCGGTTTTTCCACCAGCCATAGTCGTCTTTGGCCTGGGCCTGCCAGTTATAGATAGGGAATCCCCAATTCTGTCCCATGGGACTGTACATATCCGGGGGCGCTCCGGCGGCAAGGTCCAGGTGAAAGTATTCGCTGTGAGCCCAGACGTCGCAAGAATCTTCATTCATCAAGATAGGGATATCCCCTTCAAGGATGAGCCCCAAGGCCTGCAAGGCCGTGGCGGCTTTACGGAACTGGATATCCAGGGCTTCCTGCACCCAGACCCAGAAAAGGTGCTGGCTCCACAAGGCGCTGTCCTTCCAAAGGTCTTGGATGTCCTCTTGAGTAACCGTCTTATACCGTTCCCAGTCTTTCCAGCTCTTTTCTCCGTTAGCTTCTTTGAGCCTACGGTAGACTGCGTACTCCTTCACCCAGGAATTTTCGTGGATCCACGTGGCCAGGGGGCCTCCGGGCCGGGCCTTTTCCGCGATAGCTGGCCCGTGGGCCTCGTAGAGGCTTCGCAGCAACTCCATTTTGACGCTGAGGATCCGGTAGTAGGGAAATCGCGGCTCGTCCCGGAAGACGTCCAGTTGAGCCTCCACTTTCTCGATAAACTTCTGGTCCTTAGCGGCCTCTGGGAGGTCCTGGATCCTCAAGTAGAGGGGGTGCAAGGCACAGGACGAGAGGGCGCAATAGGGGGAACTATCGTAACCCGTATCATTTACCGGCAGCAGTTGGATGAGGGCAAGGCCCATGTGTTTACAAAGCTCACCGAAAGCGGGTAAATCGGCGAATTCGCCGACTCCTAGGGATTGTTCGCCTCGCAAGGCTCCGACAGGGATAACTGTACCGACGAGACGCGGTTCAGGGGGGATAGGTTGTTTTTGAGCAAGGCCCATATAGCCTCCTTGAGTATGTACTGACTTTACGTTCCCTCAGTATACCCCCATGTGCCTTGAGGCGTAACCCCTGACGCGCCGCCACCTGCGGTGGAGACATCCGCCCAGGGGTTTAAGGTCCTTGAAAGGACGCGTGGTTAGGTAGCAGGGTGCGCCTCGCCAGGAGGGGACTTGAACTACCCGGGCTTCGCTCTGAATACTATGAAAAAGCTGTCTGATATTTGCGCTGTCCTTTGAAAAATATAAGTGGTGTGATGTTAAATCAGCCAAAAGATGTTTTTGGTATTGGTATTTTTGTGGTAATGTAAGGAAACTATCTGGTTAACGAGAAACTATTGCATCGCCGCGACCATAAACGGTCGGGGAGCCATCGTCATTGCGAACAAAGCGAAGCAATCCAGCACCTGCGGTGGGCGGTATTGGGGCCGGTATTGCTTTGTCGCTTCACACCCTCACGAGAAAGGCTTAGAGGGTTTTCAGGCCGCTGAGTTTTTGCATGACCGATTCACCAGAGACCAGCAGGGTACGGGAGGTTTCTTCGATATTCCCGATGAGGTTTTTTATCTCCTGTAGCGCCCGCAGTACCTTGATCCCTTCGGAATTCTGTACGTCCATCGCCTCTTGTATGGAGGCCTCTTCGCTCTTTACCGTGTCAATCAGGGATACCATCCAGTCAAATTGCTTCCGTGCATTAACTGCGGATTCTTTCGACGTGGAAATGAGCTTTTTGATGCCTTCCAAGTTGTCCGTTATGGTAACCGCATGACGGCTTGAATTGGCCGCCAGTTTCCTGATCTCTCCGGCCACCACCATAAAGCCCTTGCCTATGGTTTCCCCCGCGTGAGCCGCTTCGATTGCCGCATTCAGCCCAAGAATATTAGTTTCATCCGCAATACTCGTAATGATTCTACAGGTGTTGATGAGAAGGTTTGACTGTTCTTCTACATCGCCGATGACTTCCCCGATATTGTAAAGCCGGTTCTTGCTTTCGGTGGATGAAGCATTCAGCTCCAGCACGGTTTCCGTGTTATGAGCCAGCTTTTCATGAATGGAGCGTACGTTTTCTACCATGCCCTCTATAGTTTCGGCAGAATGTAAAACCCGTGCTGCGGTTTCGCTTATCTGGTTTGTCAGGCACTGGATCCATTCTTTGTTGCTCTGCATTTCTTTAAGGCTATACTCGTAAACCTCGTTCAGTTTCTTCTTGAGGGTTTCATTGGCCTGTAGTTCTTTTTCGACTTCCACATAATGTCGGCAATTCAGCGGCTTGTTGAGGTTATTGATGATCGCTACCGCCATCTGTTCGCAGCTTTTATACCCACATGCCCCACAGTTAAGCAGATCCGTCGGTTTTGTTTTATGCATGACCCGATAGGTATCGCGAATGACTGCGTTGCTTGGGGTCATTACCCTGTTTTTAAAAATAGACGACCGGTCCGTATAGGATCGTTGGTATAAGGTCGCATCCCAATACCGATTGAGAATATTTTCAAGATCCTTTTGTTTTAGGAACAGTTGTCCCGAGAGAGAAGCCTGATAGTTCTTCCGCATCTCCCGGGCTCGTTGTTCCACAGAAGCTTCCACCTCGTCAAAATGCTTGTCTTGATTTAAAGTACCCGGTCCGCCGTTACAGCCCATAGAACAGCTGAGGCAATCAACGAGTTTATAAACAGGATCGTTGCTGGATTTAATGGTATCCCCAAGATGGGCAAGGTAGGGGTAGACGTCATGTATCCCTTCAATCTTGCGCGTATAATTGATAACTTCCTTGTCGTACCGCTGTATGGTCCGCATAAGTCCACCGGGACTGGAAAAACACACCGCCCGTTCTGCCGGAGGATTGTCGTAGTCTACTGCAGCATAGGTATTTAGGGCCTTACCTGAGGCGTCGAGGTAATCCTTGAGGGATCGAAAGGTTACGTTATAATCCCCGATGCGCACCGCGTCAAATTCTCGGCGCTTGGAATAACAAGGGCTTATGACTGCAATCCGATGGTTTTTATACTCAGGATAGTAGCGCCTGATCATTTTCATGGTATGAACCATGGGACTGTCCACGGGCGCGAGGTAGGGAAGCAGTTCCGGACGGTACATTTCAATGAAAGACACCAAGGTTGAACAGGGCTGGGCTATGACCACTTTGGGATTTTGGGTTTTTATATAATGAAGGTAGGACTTGACCGTAAGTTCCGCGCCAAAACTTACGTCGAACACCGCTTTAACCCCCGCACCGAAGGATTTAAGAAAGCCGTTGATATTTAAATACGTATCTTGAAAACTAGCAGCAATAGCCGGCGCTACGATAGCAACCATGTCGACGCCTTTTTCAAGATCTTCTTTAAAGGCCGTAAAATCATCAAGGCCGATACGGGCGCCGTGGGTACATGCTTTGATGCATTCGCCGCAGCCGATACACAATTCCGGATGATGGTCTACTATGGATGCGGAACCATTGTTGCACATTTTAACCGGGCAAACCATGATACACCGATGACAATTAACACACTTTTCCGGCGCCACATGAATAATCTGACGCCATGTGTTCTGTTCTTTCGCCATAATTAACTCCTGCACAATG
>JAITJK010000136.1 GCA_031278935.1 Spirochaetaceae bacterium
AATCAGTATGAACCGGAGGCCCATATATTAAGCGGCTCAGGCTGCTTGTCAGGGGCTACGCCTCCACGGTAGGTGGCGGCAGGCGGCGACCGCTACCGGTACGAGGGTAATAGCTAGACAGCCGTAGCCCTCGAGGGGACGTTGGCAAAAGAAGGCCCAATAGCTCGTGGTCGCGGAAAAAGGCAGGACGATGATCCCCAGGATAGCTACCAGAATCAGCAGGGGATTTCTCGTCCCCACAAGGCTCGCCAGAAAGGGAATCCCCACGCCCACGGCGGTCCGCAGCAGGGGTACTAAGACCAACAGAAAGGGCTGGTTCTGGGTACTCCAACTTACTATATGGATCGCTACATCCGGGATAAGCCAGAGCAGCGTAAAGTGCGCCCCTTTAACCCAGGTTCCCGAAATCCCGAAACAGCATAAAAGACCGTACAGCAGCAAAGGTAACAGCGTCGGTACGCTGACTATATCCACAAAACCGCTTATCCACCGGGCGCGATCAAAGCCACCGGCTTCCACCAGAGGCCCTAGAAAAAACAGGGCAAATCCCAGGACGCTTCCTAAGAGTACGGCCCAAATACCCTCGATGCCGCAGTCCTCTCCAGGAGAAAGGGCTGACCAAAAAAGGTAAAACAAGGGTGTCCAAAGGAAACCGAATACGCTCAGGGTTTGCATAGTTACTCGTGTACCACGGGATTCTCCAATACCCCAATCCCCTCAATCTCCACGGTTACCAAATCTCCCGACTGAATGGGACTCACCCCCTGGGGCGTTCCGGTGGCGATGATGTCCCCCTCTTCCAAGGTGAAGTTCCGGGATATGTAGGAAATTAACTCGGAGAGAGAAAAGATCATATCCTGGGTATTGGCCGACTGCTTCAGTACCCCATTAATCCGAGAGGAGATGGCTAGGTGCTGGGGGTCCCCTATGTCCTGGGGACGAACCAGAACCGGGCCCAGGGGTCCGAAGGTATCAAAAGACTTGCCCCGGAACCAACCGGATACATCGGCGCTCTGCACGTTCCGCTGACTTACGTCGTTGAAACAGGTGTAACCCAGCACATAGTCCAGGGCGTGTTCTTTGGGTATATGTTTCCCCCGCTTGGCAATGATCACGGCTAGCTCCGCTTCTATATCCGTTCGGAGGGCTGCAAAGGCATAGTCCTTGATATGGCCGGGAAGGACAATCGGTTCCCCTGGACCGATAAGCACATTCGGGGTCTTAGCGAATAAGACCGGCTCCGAGGGGATGGAAAAAGGCGCCGACCCCTCGGCAATGCCTTCCTTGACATGGTCCCGGTAATTAAGACCCACCGCAATGATCTTGGAAGGAGCGAGGGTAATCCGGCTATGGGTTCCGGCTATAGGTAAGGTACGCATGGTTTCGTGTTTTCCTCAGTATGCTTAATTTTGCAGGAACTACCGTTCCTAGGGAACCGGTTGAGCCGCCAGCGCGGATACCACCGGAGGTTTTTGGGGAGGAACCTCTTCATGCCGCAAGGATATGACGCCCTTACGGCCGTCCGCAATAAACCGGGCGCCGGGAGTACCGGAAGCCAATATGAAGAAGGAAAGGGGATCCTCCAATTCTTTCTGAATGGTCCGCCTTAAAGGTCTCACCCCGTATTTCGGATCCCAGCCCTTTTCAAGAAGAATCCGCCGGGCCGCAGGCATCACTTTAAGGCCATATCCCTGTTCCGCAAGACGCCGGGACAGTTCTTGTAGCTGTATATCCAATATGGCTGCTACCTGCTTCACCGTCAGGGGATGAAATACCACCACATCGTCCAGGCGATTGATGAATTCCGGGTTAAATATCCGGCGCAGTTCCGCCAGGGCCAGGGAACTTATCTCTTTGTGGTCCATAAGCCCCGCGCCCCGGCCAAACCCAAGCTGGGAATCCCGGGAAATCTCCCGGATACCCGCATTGCTGGTCATAATGATCACCGTATGGCGGAAGTTCACCGTATGCCCCAAGGTGTCTTTGAGCTCCCCTTCCTCAAGAACCTGGAGCAAGAGGTTGCATACATCCCGGTGAGCCTTTTCAATTTCATCAAACAGGATCACCCGGTAGGGGTTTCGGCGGATCTGTTCCGTTAAAAAGCCCCCTTCCTCGTAGCCGATATACCCTGGAGGGGCCCCCACCAGCCGAGAGGTATTGTGCTTTTCCATATAATCGGACATATCAATCCGAACCAGGGCCTCTTCCGTACCGAAAAGGTAGGCTGCAAGGCGCTTGGCCAAGAGGGTTTTTCCCACCCCCGTAGGGCCCAGGAACATGAAAGAACCCCAGGGGCGGCTGGGGGAGGCGATTCCGGAGCGAGAGCGCCGTATGGCCTGGGCAATCCGGCGTACGGCATCCTCCTGGCCAATGATCTCCTGGCGCAAGATGGCCTCAATGGAGAGCAGGCGTTTGGATTCTGATTCTTCCAAATGCATAAGGGGGATTCCGGTGATTTCCGCCACTACCCGACGAATATCCCTTTCCTCCACCAGGGGGACCTGATTGTCCGCCACCCGTTCCCAGGCTTGGCGTACCGATTCAAGCTGGGTCCTAAGGTTCCGCACCTTATC
>JAITJK010000130.1 GCA_031278935.1 Spirochaetaceae bacterium
GCTCCGAATTTCTTGTCTAAGAGAACGTTCCGCCCCTTAGGCCCCAGGGTAACCTTGACGGCCTTGGAAATTTGCTCAACCCCCGAAAGTAACCTACGCCGGGCATCTTCGTTGAACAACAACTGTTTCGCCATTTTTTTTCTCCTGTTGGTATTTACCGATTCATTCGATTGAAAGATGGTCTACATTCTTACCATTTCCCCATCTCCTGCCGGCGAATAAATCGGTATGATATGAAATAAGGTATCGCCTCATCCTACCTGAGGCTTTTTTATAAAATACTAAATAGCAGGCATTGCGGCAATATAAAACGAGGAACTTAGACAAAATTTGCCCCCTCCCATGCCGCCCATAAGGGATCCTCGCCGTGTTATTTTGTGATTCGAAATCGGAATCGCCGCCGTAAAGCATGAGAAGATTGACCTCCCCCAGGGCTCTATGCTAGGGTCTAACGAAAAATAAGGAAACCAAGGCGGACAAAATGAATATACAGATGGCAGGGATTGACCATACCCGAGCGGATATACGCGAGCGAGAGGCCTTTACCCTTACCGCCTCTGCCTTGGAAGCGGCCCTGGGAGAAATCGCCCAACAGTATCCGCACCGGGGCTGCGTCATTATCGCCACCTGTAACCGTACGGAATTGTATCTCAGCGGAAGAGCTGAGGCGGATCCGGGGCCTGCGGAGATGCTCCAAGCCCTGAAAGGCCGCGCACAGGACCCTGCGGAGCTTCCGCAAGATATCTTGGTCCTGCGCACGGGTATGGACGCAGTGGAACATCTGTTTCGCTTGACCTGCGGCTTACAATCCCCTATTCGAGGAGAACATCAAATCCTCTCCCAGGTTAAAGCGGCCTTGTCCGTGGCCCGGAAGGCGCACGCCACGGACAGCACTCTAGAACGGATGTTTCAGATGGCCATCCGCTGTGCCAAGCGGGTCAAAACCGAAGCCCCCATAAACCGGGATAATGCGTCTATTGCTTCGGTGGTCGTGAACCGCCTGCGTTCCTATGGGGAGGAACAAGGCCTCGCCCTGGCTGGACTTCCGTGCTTGGTCCTGGGAAACGGGGTCGTGGGCCGGGAGACCGCAACGCACCTGGCGCGCTTGGGCTGCGGGGTTACCATAACCCAGCGGCGACACCACCAGGGGGAACGCCCCGTGCCCCCGGGATGCGAGGTCCTGGACTACGCCACCCGGTACGATGCCCTGCGTCCCTATCGGGTCATCATCAGCGCTACGGTGAGTCCTCATTATACCCTGACCTGGGAGCGCCTTGCCCCGGTATGGGATGGCCGGCCACGCTTACTGCTAGATCTCGCCATGCCCCGGGATATAGACCCGGCCTTACGCGCCCTCGACGCCTTGACCCTCCTCGATCTAGATGACCTGGGACGGGGGGTAGACAGCACCAAAGTCCCGGACGAAGGGGCCGTAAAGACCATTCTACAGGAAGAGCTTCGGACCTTCTGCCAATGGCATGCCTTTCGTCCCTATGCAGGCCGGATCACCGCGATTCAGCAGGCTGCGGCGGCGGATCTGCTTGTGCGCCTAAACCGACCCCTTAAAGCGCTCGCCCTGGCCCCAGAATCAGCGGATTATCTGCATAAGACGCTGTCCCATGCCACGTACCGGGTCGTGGGGAAGCTCCTTTTCGGCCTACAGGAAACCCTGCCTGCTCAACACTTAGATCCCTGCCTCACGGCCCTGGAGACCCTGGCCGGGTCATCGGCGCCCTGCCCACAGTACCACCGGGGCGATCCCCTATGAGAGAACTGGTGATGGGAAGCCGGGACAGCCGACTTGCCCTGGCGCAAACGGAACTTATGCTCAAGGAACTCCGGGCGCGGCGCCCTCAGTACGCCTGGACGGTGCGTTCCATGAAAACCCAGGGCGACCTACTCCTCAATATGCCCCTGGACCAATTGGGTGGGAAAGGGCTCTTTGTCAAGGAACTGGACCGAGCTCTGCTGGAGGGCCGCCTTGACGCGGCGGTGCACAGCCTGAAAGATCTGCCCATGGAGGCGCCTGAGGGCCTTAGGATCGGGGCCTATAGTCTGAGGGAAGACCCCCGGGACGCTTTGGTGCTTCCCCTAGGACAGCGCGAACCGGATACCGTGAAACCTATCGGCACGGGTAGTCCGCGCCGGAGGCTACAACTGGCTCGGCTTTACCCGACCTGGCCTTCGGCCCCTATCCGAGGGAACGTGCTGAGCCGGTTGGACAAGCTGGATAAGGGGGAATACGGGGCGGTGGTCCTGGCCGTGGCCGCGCTTAAGCGGCTGGGCCTTACGCACCGGATTCACCGGATTTTTACGGTGGATGAAATGCTCCCCGCCGCAGGGCAGGGCGTCCTCGCGATGCTGGTCCGGGACCCGGTGGATGATCCGGTCTCCCAGTTGGCCCGGGAATTGGCCGCTTCCGTAGAAGATGAGGAAAGCCGGCTCTGCGTCGAGGCGGAACGGGCCTTTGTGCGAACCCTGGACGGCGGCTGTAGCGCCCCCGTCGCGGCCTATGGGGAATTGGAAGGGGACGCCTTGCTCCTGCGGGGCCTCTACGCTCCTCCCGGAGCGCCTGAGCTTCGAGACCGGATATGCGGGGCTAAAGGCGAGGGCGCGCTCCTGGGAGAACGCTTGGCCTTACGGCTCTTGGCCCGGGTCCCAGGGCAGGACCAGGGTAAGGTCTGGCTGGTCGGCGCGGGGCCGGGGGATCCGGGGCTGCTCACCGTGAAAGCCGCTCGACTCCTATCCCAGGCCCAGGTGGTCTTGGTGGATCGCTTGGTGGGACCGGGTGTTCTCGCCCGGATTCCCGCTGGGGCGGAACGGATCTATGTGGGGAAAATTCCGGGACGGCATCATCTGGATCAGGGAGCCATCAACCGGATCATGGCGAAGAAAGCCGCCCAGGGGAAACGGGTGGTCCGACTCAAAGGTGGGGACCCGTTCCTGTTTGGCCGAGGTGCGGAGGAATTGGACTGTCTCAAGGACGCGGGCATCTCCTTTGAAGTGGTGCCAGGGGTTTCTTCTGCCCTGGGGGTTCCCGCTTATGGGGGCATACCCGTAACCCACCGGGATTACGGCTCTTCGGTACATATCATCACCGGCCATAACAAAGAGGGGGCGGACACCGGCATACCTTATAAGGCCCTGGTGCAAGCCGGGGGTACGATGATTTTTCTTATGGGGACGAGCGCCCTTGAGGGGATCTGCCGGGGCTTATGCCACGCCGGACTAGATCCGGAAACCCCTGGGGCGGTGTTGGAGCAGGGGACGACGGCGAGGCAGCGCACGGTACTGGCTCCGGTGTCCCGTCTGAAGGCCGAGACAGACAAGGCAGGTATCAAGGCCCCGGCGGTCGTGGTGATCGGAAACGTCTGTTCCTTAGCCGGAAGGTTTGCCTGGTTTGAGACCCAGCCCTTAGCGGGCCTACGGATTGGCGTATGCCGGCCCTGGGGCAAGGAAGCGCGCCTTAGCGACCGGTTGTCCGATGCCGGAGCCGAGGTGGTGTGCCTGCCGACCATAGAGACCGTTCCTTTGGCGGAACCGCCGGACTTAGAAGAGGCCTTGGCAGCCTTAAAGGGCGGGGACTGGCTTGCCTTTACCAGCGCGGAAGGCGTGGGGGTATTCTTTATGGCGCTTAAAGCCGCGAGGCGGGATATTCGCAGCCTTGCAGGGTTCCGGTTTGCCGCAGTCGGCGGGGCCACGGCTTCGGCCCTGGAAGACCGGGGCATCCTGGTGGACCTCATACCGGAACACGCCTCAGGGCTCACCCTGGGAACCGCCCTGGCTCAGGCAATGCACCCCGGAGAACGGGTCCTCATCCCTCGTTCCCGGATTGGGACCCCGGAAATCCTTGTTCCCCTCAAGGAGGCGGGGCTTGACTTCACGGATATTCCCCTGTATGACACGGCGCCTGCGGGTGGGGATAAGGAGCCCTGGTATCGGGAACTGCTTTTGGCGGGTTTGGACTGGCTCGTCTTTACCAGCCCTTCCACGGTGGAAGGCTTTAGGGCCCTGGCCGAGGGGACAGAGGTGAGCCGGATCAAGGCCCTATGCATCGGCAAGCGGACCGCCGCAGCTGCGGCACGGTACGGCATGGAAACGGTAGTGGCCGATACCCCCTGCATAGACAGTCTGGGAGCAACCCTCACCACCTGCCGTGGAGGTATAGCCCCTGACAGGCCGTGTGCTTAGAGCGTGGGGCGCACCCACCACTTGCGTTTAGTGCTTTAGGGCCAGGGCTGCCTATAAGTAAGTACGCCTCACCAGTAACCGGAACGGAGGGACGGGCGCCTTGCTCCCTAACTCCGCTGCCCCCCAATACGCCTCCAGGGTACATGGTCCACAGTAGGTGGCTAAGTCCGTAGCACTTCGCTCGGTTCAGCGCGGATGCGACCGTGATAGGCGCGGATGAAGAGGATGCAGAGGACCGCCGTGAGGATGAGGCCCCCTGCGATACCCGCTGTATAGGGCAGCTTAAAACCTTCCGGCGCCACGATGATATAGCTGGTTACCACCACCGTCATAAAAAGCCCGGGAATCAAGGTAATCCAATAGAACTTACCCGTTTTGGCGAGATAGGCGCTCATAGCCCACAGAGCGATGGTCCCCAGGGTTTGGTTGGACCAGGCAAAATACCGCCACACTTTGCTAAAGTTTTCGGCGCTCCTCTGAGACCAGAGAACCAGGACGATGCCTATAGCAAAAAGGGGCAGGGCAATGATGAAACGGTTCTTAATCGGCCTTTGGTCCACCTTGAGAGCGTCCGCAATGGCCAGTCGCGCGCTGCGAAAAGCCGTGTCCCCAGAGGTGATGGGGCAGGCTACGACGCCGAGAACCGCCAGTGCGCCCCCGACCACGCCCATTAAGTCCACCGATACAGTGGTAACGACCGAGGCAGCGGTGCCCGCTGCGGCAAGTCCTTCTTGGCTGCCGAAATGTCCCATAGCCGCCGCCGCCCAAATCATGGCCACAATGCCCTCCAGAATCATGGCGCCGTAGAACACTTTCCGTCCGTCGGTCTCGTTCCTGAGACACCGGGCCATAAGAGGCGACTGGGTGGCGTGGAAGCCGCTTATGGCGCCGCAGGCAATGGAAATAAACAGGAAGGGAAAAAGCGCGCTGCCTTTAGGATGGAGATTCTTGAAGGTAAACTCAGGAATCACCCTGGCATCCCCTGAGATAAAAAGCATGATGCTGATACCCAGCCCCATGATAAGCAGGGCCGCCCCAAAAATCGGATAGATCCGCCCGATGAGCTTGTCTATGGGTAGGATCGTGGCCAGGATGTAATAGGCCACAATCAACACTAGGGCAATGGAGAATATTTGCGGGTTGTCCGGGTTGATGATGATATTAAGCACCTGGGCCGGGGTATACACAAAGACCACGCCCACAAAGATCAAAAGCACCACCGAAAAGACCCGCATGATGTATTTTGGTATCCTTCCCAGGTACATACCCACCAGTTCTGCAATGGTGGCCCCGTCGTTCCGTAAAGACAGCATACCGCAGAAAAAGTCGTGCACCGCCCCGGCGAAGATACAGCCAAAGACAATCCAGGCAAAGGCCGCAGGTCCCCACAAGGCGCCGGCAATAGCCCCAAAAATCGGCCCGGTACCGGCGATATTCAGGAACTGTATCAGCGTGGCCCGCCAGGTGGGAATCACCATAAAATCCACGCCGTCATTGATGCGGACCGCCGGAGTTTTCCGCTTCGGATCAATCGTAAAGACCCGCTCCACCACGGCGCCGTAGATCACGTAGCCCAAGATAAGTGCAAGGACGCCCACTAAAAAGGAAATCATAAAACCTCCCTAACCCCCTGTGTGACAAGCCTTTGGTAGGGGTATAGTAGGTTTCTAGT
>JAITJK010000192.1 GCA_031278935.1 Spirochaetaceae bacterium
ACTGCCAATGGTAAAAAGGCAAGCCGATTGTTCCTTAATAACCATCACCAGGTCCCGAATCTTCTCAAGGGTAGCATTAAAGTATCGGGCCAGATCCCCAATCTCGTCTTTAGAGCTAATCTCTACCACCCGCGTGAGGTCCCCCTCATCTCCAGATATGTCTTTAAGGGTCAGAGCCACTTTGATGATGGGCTTGCTGATGGTTTGGGCTGCTGCGTACACCAGGATCATGCTGATAAGGAGTACCCCTAGGGCGATGCTCACTGCAAAGATCGTCATGGCCCGAATGTCCGACAGGATCATATCCCGGTTGGTACCCAGCATCAGGGCCCAGTATACTCCCGTATCCCCGATGCTGAAGGGATACAGAATGATCGCCAGGGTTTCGTCGAGAATTCGTGAATAGCCGGTAAATCTGAAGGACTTGGCTTGGACCACCGCGTCATGGGCTTGATCTGCAAAGGTACCGTATAGGGCCTTTTGACCCTCCTTGAGGGGCAGTCCCACCTGCTCCACGTTGGGGCTAGCGATAATCGTAGTGTTGGCCGAGTAGATGCTTATGGCGTCTATTTCCGCGTTATTATTAAGAATGGCCGTCACCAGGGGCTGTATATACTTGGTATCCACGTTTATCCCGATCCGGCCCACGATTTCATTGGTTTGGCGGTGAATCACCGGTACGGTTATTTTAAGCAGATGCGTAGAAGTTCCCATTACGGTCAGGGGCTGGGGCTCGTCTATGGTGGCAGTACGAATGTTCGCCGCGATGGAGGCCATGATCTCCGGGACGTTTTCGTAGACCAGGTGTTCGATAACTCCGGTCCTGCGGGTATACCAGCTGGCCCACTGGCCGGTTGCCGTATTGCCCGACTGGTCGATGAAGTGTGCGTCCATGCCAGGATCAATGGTATTCGACTTAAAGACCACAAAAATACCTACCACATGCTCGTTGGAACGCAAGGTAGATTCTAGCATGGGTTCAAAGCGACTGCGCTGCATACCCGGTTCCAGGTCGTCAAAATCCGCCATGATACCCGCTAGGGTGTGGATAATACGAAAATACCCTTCATACTGTATCTGAATATTCCGGGTCTGTTCTGCAGCGAGACGATCCTGGCTTTGGCGCGCTTCGTCCAACTGCATGGTCGTAGCCCGAGAGAGTAGCACCATAGACAAGGCCGCAATAGCGGTGATGACGATGGCACTGACGATGATAGTTAAACGATACTGTATCTTCAAAGGTTACCTCACTATACAATGAATACCTCTGGATAACGCCTTTTCAGTACGTACCCTGGACACCATAAGATGATTCAGCTCTTTTCATGGAGATAAGGTCTACAAGAAGCGATACAGACAGACATACCGCGATATATTTTTACTTTCCCATTCTTCTTAAAAAGCTAGGATACTATATACCATATCCTTAAACAAGCGTCAAGTTTTTTTTCGCCCGTATACAGGGGTAGGGCTCGTGTTTTATACTGCCTTTCTATGAGTTCTTTGGGTTATACCTATGGAGATGACGGACCTATCGTCGCGTTGGCCACGCTCTTGGGGGAATGCGCCTTGGCCCTTATAAGGACGTCGGGAAAAGACGCCCTATCCTTGGTGGCTTCGGTATTTTCCCGGCCTCAGGCACTGCACGCCGCCGCAGGAAATACCGTGGTGTACGGCTGGATAGTGGACAAGGGCGAGAAAATCGACGAAGTCTTAGTTTCCGTGTACCGAAGCCCTCGCAGTTACACCGGAGAAGAGGGGGCGGATATTTCCTGTCACGGCGGCATTGCTGCAGTCCAGGGGATACTGCGGGCGTTGCGCCGGGCGGGATTCCGGGATAGCCTTCCGGGAGAATTCACCTTCCGGGCCTTTATGAACGGCAAACTGGACCTGACCCGTTCAGAATCGGTGATGGAACTCGTTGGTGCGAAAACCCCTAGGGCCCTGCGCCACGCGGTAAACCGGTTGAGCGGTGGCTTAGAACAGGAAATCTTAGGAATCCGCGACCAGTTGGTGCAGGTCCTGGCAGGAACGGAAATCTTTTTAGATTATTCGGAGGATGAGTTTGTGGGAAGCCCCGGTGCAGCGGATGATGAGGCTGCGGGGCGATTGCCGGATCGCGCCCTGGCCGAGGATGCCCTGACTCGGCTTCACCGGCTCCTTAAGTCCTATCGTATGGAACGACTGTATCATGAAGGGGCTTTGGTGGTCCTGGCTGGACGGCCTAATGCGGGGAAGTCGAGCCTTTTCAACCGGCTCCTTAAAGAAGACCGGTCCATTGTTACGGATATACCCGGCACTACCCGGGACTGGATCGAGGGATGGCTTGCGATTGAGGGCATCCCCATTCGCTTGGTGGATACTGCGGGGATCCGAGAGCTTGAGTCTGGCGGGGATATAGAGAAGCTGGGCATGGAACGGAGCCGGGAACTGCTGAAAGAGGCGGAGGTGGTCCTCTATGTGGTAGACGGTTCCCGTCCCGCAGACCGGGAGGAGGAACTGCGGTGGTTTTCTGCCTTGCTTATAGACCCGACACGGCTCATCCCTTTGTGGAACAAGATCGACCTCTGCCCACCCTGTGCTGTGCCGGATCCATGCTCTGGTTCCTTTTATGGGATCAGTGCCAAGACCGGGCAGGGCATCCCGGAACTAGTGTCCGCCATAGCCGCGCGGTTGACCCAGAACCGAGGGGGATCGGAAGCCCTCGGCGCCTCATCGGGAATTGGAACGGAACGGCAGAAAGCGCGGATCCTCCGGGCCATAGAGGGGGTGGAAGAGGCCTTGGCCTTGGCGGACCAGGGGGAGCCCTTGGATATTATTGCCCCGCTCCTACGGGAAGGGGTAAACGCCCTGGGGGAGATTACCGGCGTGGTATCTACGGCGGATATGCTGGAAGTGATGTTCAGCCGTTTCTGTGTAGGCAAATAAAAGGCGCTCTATCCCGCAAGGGGATATTGCATTTTGTAATCTATCTGCTATAGCATAAAGAAATCCGTACAAGCTAGTACGGCGCCAAGGAGTTATTGTGGCTAAAGAAGAAGCGATTGAAGTAGAAGGAATCGTCCGGGACGCCCTCCCGAATACCATGTTTCGGGTCGAGCTGGACAATCAAAACGGACACCTGATACTTGCCCATCTTTCTGGTAAGATGCGTAAACATTATATCCGTATCGTACCCGGCGACCGGGTACGAATTGCCCTTTCCCCCTACGATTTAAACCGGGGTCGTATTATTTACCGGGAACGGTAAACGCCGCCTCGGTACCCACCCGGTCTTTCACCTCGTTTTGTTACGCGGCTTCCTCCCATGAGAATCGATACAGGCGTTCTAAGATATTGCGAATCTTGTCCGCATAGGCTCGATCTGCGGACCAGGTTCCTGCCAGGCCGGTAATGGCCGGGGCAGATCCGTACCGGACCCAGCGATAGCGAGGGTCTACCAGGGTTTGTTTCAGGGGAGCGTCCGTGGCGTAGGCCTTGAGATGTTGGATTTGGGCTCGGACACCGGTTTGGGTATCTGGAAACCACTCTCCCGGCTGTCCGGGGCCTATGGAGCCGAGGCCACAGAAGTTATTCATCTCCGCAGTTACCAAGTTGCCATACCGGAGGAATCCGGTTTCTAGACACATCTGGGCAAAGGCCACATCGTGGTTGACCCCTTCGATAGCCGCTTCTTGCACATAGAGTTCGGCTAAGTCCTGGACAAAGGCCGCGTCCGCTTCAGGATGTGCCGCGAGTAAAAAGGCCGCGAGCTTGTCCGCCGCGACTTGGCCTTGGCCAAGGATATA
>JAITJK010000207.1 GCA_031278935.1 Spirochaetaceae bacterium
CCAACCGGGTTATTGAACAAGTCCAATAATAAACATTCAGCACATTACCCAAAAACACTGGAGGGGACGAAGCCTTTTCAGTTATACCCTCGTCACTGTAGGCACAATAAAGGAATCCAGTGAAAGGGTTACTCGAGTGGATTGCTTTGTCCCTTCGTTTCGGGCAATGACACGGGCTACCTACTTAAGCGAACTCACGTTTCGGTACGATCCTGGCGTTGAAATCGGGAACTCCCCACTTCATCAAGCAGTTTCGCCTCCTGGGCACGTTGCTCCTTTCGGTGTTCCACTGCTTGATGTTCCCGAACCTTGTCCAAGATCTTACGATCCCGGGATGCGGCGAGATACACCTCCCGGGCCGTTTCAACCTGCTGTCTCGCCTGATCCGCATCCGCTACAAGCCGGTTTTTACTACTATCCAAGCGTTGCACATATCGGTCAAAAGCCACAATCTCCGCAACACCACGACCCGGGCCACACTGCTGATTCCCAATCCGGACCCGTTCCGCCGCAATATCCGCTATGCTCTGCTCAATCCGCGTAAGAGCGCCAATAGCTTTCCCCAGTTCGACCTTCGTCTCTTGCTCTCGATATTCCCGAAGGGCCAGCACTTTCTGTAGTCTAAAATGAAAACGCCGCATACTGTTACCCGTTACCCTCGTCTGCTACGACACTCTCCACGTCGGTCGGGGCTTTTTGGGAGACCTGTAGTTCATCATCCGGTATGGGGCTGCTGGAAATCTCCGCCATCTTTTTGAGGGTCTCGGTAATCGGGGAGGGTTCATCGACCCCCTGGATAAGAAATTCCTCGATAGCGCCGTGCTTCATAATCGCTTCATCAATCGCAGGATTTGAACCGGTATGATACGCGCCAACTTTGATAAGGTCCTCGTTTTCCGCATAAAGCGCCATGAGCCGCCGTAAAGCCCCGGCGGCTTTATTGGTAGCGGGCCCGGAAACAACCGGCGCAAGGCGGGACACGCTGGCCAGCACATCAATAGCCGGGTGATGATAGGCCTGGGCCAGGGAGCGAGAAAGGACAATATGACCATCCAAGATACCCCGTACCGTATCGGCTACCGGTTCATCCATATCATCCCCGTCTACCAGAACCGTATAGAATCCGGTGATAGTGCCCCGTTCCGCAGTACCGCATCGTTCCAGAAGCTTAGGCATCTGGTCAAACATACTGGGGGTATAGCCCCTAGTGGCAGGAGGTTCCCCGATAGCCAGTCCTATCTCCCGTTGAGCCCGAGCAAAACGAGTAACCGAATCAAAGAGGAGCATCACATCCAGGCCCTGATCTCGAAAGTATTCGGCCACCGCAGTAGCCACATAGGCTCCCCGTAGGCGAGCCAGGGGGGGGGCATTAGAGGGGCTTACCACAATAACACTCCGGGCAAACCCTGTAGGCCCCAGATCATTTTCGATAAAGTCATTGACTTCCCGGCCTCGCTCGCCGATGAGACCTACTACATTCACATCCGCATTGGTATTTCGGGCGATCATTCCTAAGAGCGTTGATTTTCCTACCCCGGATCCGGCAAAAATACCCAGCCGCTGTCCCCGGCCCACCGCCAGAACCCCGTCAATGGCCCGCACTCCCGTACAGATCCGCTCAGTTACCCGTCGGCGCTTCAGGGGATCCGGCGCCTGCGCCATAGCGGGGTAATACCGGGCCGCCTTAATACCCCCCTTTCCATCACTGGGCTTACCCTGGGAATCCAAGACCCGACCTAACAAGGCCGTGGAAACCGGCACTTCTAAGGTTCTTCCTGAGGCAATGACCCGGTTCCCCACTTCAATACCATCGGTTTCTTGATAGGCCATGAGCTGGACCGTCTTGTCCCGGAGGCCTACCACCTCGGCGAGGATCACTCCAGGGCCCTTAGGGGCTTCTATCCGGCAGAGTTCTCCGATGACTCCTATGGGTCCCCGACTCTCAATCAGGAGGCCCTGGACTTTGGTAATATGACCCACATATTTTATAGGGTCGATCTGTTCAGTCGCTTCACGGTATTTGGAGATAAGGGTTTCCATGGGACCCTAGGCTCCCACTTTTCCCTGGGATGTTCCGGGTTTAGGGAGAAGTCTCATGGGGATCATTTCCAGAATCTTCGCTTCTAATTCCGCAAGTTGGCTAGCAATCCGGGCGTCAATATCCCCAAAATCCGTCTCAATGATACAGCCTCCCTTATCCACCGAAGAATCTTCCTGAATCTGAATCCCCTGCCCCCCTTCCAGGGTCTGAATAAAATCCTCGGTGTGTTCAGTGGTTAGTTGTAGATCCGCCGTATTGATTCGGATAATGATATCTCCCCGACCCTTCACTTTCCTCAGGGCCTCTTTCACATTGGCGATAACCACCTCTTGGGTCTGCTCGGAAATGATCTTCACCACTTTTCGGGCGATAAGGAGGACTAAATCCACAACCTGCTGTTCCGTTTCAATCAAGATCGCCGACCGCTTGTCCTGTGCCCGCTCAAGGACCGTATGGATTCTATTGATAAGCCTATCGACTTCGGCCTTGCCTTCTGTAAACCCCGCTTCTTTACCTAAACGCAAACCCTCTTGTTCCGCTTCTTTCAGCCGGGTCTCAATGGCAGTTTGAGCAGCGGTTTCCATGTCTTGAGCTCTTCGCCGGCCTTCCGCCAGCATACGTTCCGCCGACACTTTGGCATCTTTTTGCAGGGTCTGGACTTGTTCCGTTCCCTGCTGCACGAGCTCCGCAGCGGTTTCTTCGGCTTCCTTAATAATCCGCTCGGTTTCTACCTTGGCGGATAAGATCATCGTATCCCGCTCGGCATTCCATTGACTCTTAAACAGTTCTGCTTCCCGGCGAAGATCTTCTACCGTAGGACCGTCGTATCGCTCCACCTCCAAAGACTCTAGGGCCTCATCTTCCTGAGTCTCCCTTTCTGAAGTCGCAAGGGGAGGTTCAATAACCATTTTCATATCATTGACCACAATCTCATGGGATCTAAAAATCACTCTTGACATGGACCCTACCTCATACATAGGCAAAAATTTGTAGTACCGGTATATATAAACAACACCACGTCTCGCAAAGCTCCTAGACCACCAATTCGTCTTCCCCTGCCCGGGCAATGACGATCTCCCCGCTTTCTTCCAAGCGCCGGATAATCGACACAATCTTCTGCTGGGCTTCTTCCACGTCCTTTAAGCGAACTGGGCCCATGTAGTCCATATCTTCTTTGAGCATTCCCGCAGCGCGCTTACTCATATTCCGGAAAATCTTATCCTGCACTTCCGCGTCCACTGACTTCAATGCCTTAGCCAGCTCCGCAGAATCCACTTCTCGCAAAATTTTCTGAATTGATTTGTCGTCGATCATTACAATATCTTCGAACACGAACATCCGCTTCTTAATCTCTTCAGCGAGTTCCGGGTCTTCCCCCTCCAAGGCTTCAATGATCTGCTTTTCCGATGTTCTATCCACCAGGTTTAGAATCTCCACAATGCTTTCCACCCCTCCAGCAGCGGTGTAGTCTTCACTGGACAAGGTAGATAATTTCTTTTCCAGCACCCGCTCGACTTCCCGTAGGACTTCAGGACTGGTCCGGTCCATGGTAACGATCCGCCGGGCGACATCGCTTTGCATTTCATGGGGAAGATTTTGGATTATCACCGAAGCCTTATT
>JAITJK010000011.1 GCA_031278935.1 Spirochaetaceae bacterium
CTTTATTAAACAGTATGCTCCTTTGGTGAAGTATGTAGCCGGTAAAGTGGCGATTGGTATGCCCCATAATGTGGAGTTTGACGATCTGGTAGGCTACGGCGCCTTTGGTCTCTTGGACGCCATTGACAAATTTGATCCTGATAAGGGGGTTAAATTCAAAACCTATGCGGTAACCCGGATCCGGGGGGCGATCTTTGATGAACTGCGTTCCAATGATTGGGTCCCCCGCTCGGTACGGCAGAAAACCCGGGAAGTGGAGGACGCCATCGGTTCCTTGGAAGCTCAACTGGGTAGAACCGCGACGGATCAAGAGATCGCCGGGTCTTTGGGTATGGACGAAGGGGCATATCATAAAACCATGATGAAGATATCCGGTACGTCGATTCTTTCCCTAAACGATGTGTGGTTCTCCGGGGATGAAAACGACAAGGTCTCCATTGGGGATAGTATTGAGGCTCCGATTAGCCTCAATCCCGATGTGATTGTCGAGAAAGACGAGATCCGTCGGGTCATTGTGGAGCATATCAATGAATTACCGGACAAGGAAAAGAAGATTTTAGTCTTGTATTACTATGAGGATCTGACCTTAAAAGAGATAGGCCAGGTATTGGAAGTAACCGAGTCCCGGGTATCTCAGTTGCATACCAAGGCGATCCTCCGGTTGCGAGCAAAATTGACGAATATTCGCAAAGGTATTATATAGAGAAGTGTTGTCCTAAGAGGTTTTTCACGAGGTAACGGGGGGGAAGGAGAAAGAATGGTTGATTTTGTTCAACTACAGGCTATCATGAAGCAGCGTTTGACTGAGGATAGGGGTATACGTACGGTGGATACCGAAGGGCCTACCCTGGAAGCGGCGGTTGCTGAAGCCTCGACGTTGCTGAACCTTCCGGTGAAACGGATCGATTATGAAATTACCGAACAGGGCTTTTCCGGTTTTTTAGGGGTTGGTAAAAAGGAATGGAAGATCCGGGCCTACCCGCGGCTGGTTACGACGCAAGATGTGGTGGTAAGCTCGGTTTCCACCAATGCGAATATGGAAACTGCCGCCCCAGTGATTGTGGATAAAGATGGAGATGTGTTTGTCCACCTGGACGATGACGGGGCAAATCTCAAGGTGGTCGCTCCGGTGATGGCCGGGAAACGGGTTACCAAGGGCGACGCCATGCGGGCCCTCAAAGCCAAGGGGGTTATTGATATTGACGAAGACCTGGTTGCCACCGTCGTCAATGAAGCCAAGAGTATCTATATACGAGTGGGGAGTTTCAATCGGAAATACACCAACGATGGTATGGTTTCGGTGAATGTAACCGATCAAGACATGAGGGCCTATATTACCCTGACGCCTCCCGGTCCTGGAGGGATAGATATGTCTTTTGAGACAGTTATCAATGTGTTGCAGGATAACCGGGTTGTTTATGGTATTAAAGAAGATTTTTTACGGGAGTTTTTGGACCGTCCCAGTTATCGCGTGGCGGTGCTAGTGGCTGAAGGCACCCCGGTGGAGAATGGCAAAGACGCCTACATAGAATACCTGTTTCAGACCTCCCAAAAACGGGGGCCGGTCCATGAGGGTACGGACGGACGGGTTGATTTCCGGGATGTCAGCAACATCCAGAATGTGGTTAAAGACCAGCCCCTAGCAAGAAAAGTCCCTCCCGGAGAGGGCATCGTGGGCAGGACCGTGGTCGGAGGATATCTTTCGGCTAAAGCGGGGGGTGACATTGATATTCCCTTAGGAAATAATGTTCGGCTTGGCGAAGACCGGATTACGATTGTTTCGGATATCAATGGCCAAGTTATGGTGGCTGCTGGGGTTATCAACGTGGAACCGGTATACACGGTGCAGGGTAATGTGAACCTGAAAACCGGGAATATTATTTTCTTGGGTACCGTTATTATAACCGGTAACGTGGAAGACGGCTTTTCCGTTAAAGCCCAGGGAAATATCGAAGTGAAAGGGTCCGTGGAAATGGCGAATCTGGAGGCGGAAGGGGATATTGTCGTCCAAAAGGGTATTACCGGGCGCAATACCGGTACGGTTAAAGCCGGGAAATCCGTGTACGCCCGGTTCATTGAGAATGCAGTGATCGAAGCGGGGAACATGGTGATTGTGTCCGACGGCATTATCAATTCCCGGGTGGATGCCCTTAAGCGGATCGTCTGTAAAGGCAAACGGGCCACTATCGTGGGCGGGCACCTACGGGCTACGGAAGAAATCAACGCCAAGGTCATTGGTAGCGCGGCCAGCGGTACGGAAACTATCTGTGAAGTCGGGGTAGACCCCAAAAGCAAGAAAGAACTGGATACCCTTATGGCGAATAAGGCGAATTGGGAAAAAGAAATTGAGCAGATAAAACTGGACTTCCAGACCCTGAACAACATTTTACAGCAGCGTAAATCCCTGCCTGAAGATAAAGAGCAGCAAATGCAGGAACTCATGGAACGGCACCGGGTTCTCTTGGCTGAAATAAAGGAAGTCGATGAAAATATCGCCAATATCCGAGAGATGATCAATACGGTGAAGATCCGAGGACGAGTTTCCGCATCGGAAAAGATCCTCCCCGGGGTTAAAGTCATTATCCGGGATGTGATGGAGACCGTAAAAACGGAATACAAGGCCACCACCTTCATTCTGGAGAATGAGTTGATTCGGGTTACGAAATATGAAGAGCCCGATGAAGAGGCAAAGCGAGCGCCTGATGGCTATACAGCCAATTGATATGCAGACCCTGTTCACCCAACTGGATAAGGTGGGCAAGATTCAGGCATCCCAAAAAGAGGGTCTTGCGATTCAACAAGCCTTGCAGGGTATTGAAGTCCAGAAAAAAGTGGAAGCCCAGATTCAGTCGGTGAATGAAACCCCCGATACCGGAGAAGGTTCGAAAGGCGTACAAGATCGTTCCCCCCAGCAGCAGGCGGATGAGGACGGAAGCGGAGAGAAGGATGGCCGGGGCAAGCCGGATAAGACCCAGAGCGCCGAAGCGCTTATCATACGAGACCCAACCTTGGGAAAAAACGTTGATCTCCATGGGTAGGCCTATGCGGGGGGTGGTAGTATGCAGGTATCCTTAGTGCTTTCGGTAATAAGCCTTGCGGCGTGTGTAATCTTCTTTATCTATTGCCGGGCCTATCTCCGGCGCCGTACCGGATCCGAACGGATTTTGGCGGAATTCCGGGAAGAGGTGTATCAACTTATTGGCGAAATTGATGCGGCTACAGATAAGGATGCCCTTTTGGTGGAAGAGCGGATCAAAAACCTCCGCTCCATTTTGGAGGAGGTGGATAAGCGGATGAACGTCCACCTCCGGGAAATGGACCGCAGGCGATCCCAGGAAGAGGCGTATGCGGAATTAGGGAGAAAGCACAGTCTAAGCGGTGCATCTTCCGCACTTATTCAGCCCTTTCCTACAGTCTATGATCGATTCGCTGGGGCCTCCGCCCCAGTCAATACGGAAGCCCTTCCCCACGAGGAAATTGCGGCTGCGGAAACGGAGCTTCCCGCAGCCACAGTGGTGGGCTTCAGCCCACCTGGGGCGGACAGTGTCCCTCCACGGTTGAAACGGGAGCCTTTAGGCCCCCGGATTGTGCGGTCGGCCCGGGAAATAACGCCCAAAGCCCCGCCGTTTCAGGAACAGGTGGCGGACTTGTCCAAGGCCGGTCTTTCCGCCGGTTTGATTGCCGCCCGGTTGGGGGTAAGCCTCTCGGAGGTCGAACTGGCCATTGCCATCGCGGAACGCTCATAAGGGGCCTATGGTGGTACCCACAAAGGGTTCTCCCCGCAGGAGCTTGTTTAAGTTTTCTAGGTTACGCCCAGCGGCGCAGATCACGAGGAGCTTGAGGCGCGCCGCATGACGGCTTGCGACCGGATCAAAGGGAACGTGCTTGCCCGGAGTCCATTCGTCTCCTACCAGGGCGCGAAATTCCGCCCAGTTGATGGTGGTTATGGGCTGGGCCTGGGGATTGGTGCGGGGATCATCCGTATAGACTTGTTCAATATTCGATAAATTGATAACCCTATCGGCTTTGAACCGTTCCGCCTAAAGGACCGCGTCGTAATCCGAGGAAAATCCCGGTTTCCAGCCTGCAGCCACCAGTACCTGGCTTTCAAACACCGCCTGGGTGGGGTCCGTTACGACCGGGTGGCCGCACCAAGGACTCAATATCCCCCGAATCAATTCCGCGTTGAGCCGAGTTGCTCTGATGCCAATCCAATCGGCCTGCTCTGGGGAAACCTCGGCCCCGGCCAGGTTCTGGTAGGCTTGTTGCCATATCCGGGCGGGTCCGCCGCCGCCGACCACAAAAATAAAACGCCGCCGGGAATCTTCTTCCAACAAGGTTTTGATAAGGGTAAGGAAATCCTTCAAAAAGGGTTCGTCCACCCTATCCGGGGCGACAATGGAACCGCCCAAAGACATAACGGTAATCATATACACTCCTCTTAGCGTACATTCGACGGGAAGAAAAATTCCGTGAATTAACGCTCATTTTTATCAATAATAGCATGCTGAACATACCTCTCATCAATACGAGTGATATACGTTTCCTACCCCTAACCACGGGACCACCCGGTTTGGAACCGCCTCAATAGATACCGGTAATAGTAATGTCGCTCCAGAGGGATGAGTAGGACTCTATGCCCCCTATGGCTTCCTCCCAGAGATTTTGCAGGGCGTAATCCCGGTTACGCATGGTGATCCGCCCCCGGGGGTCCATGGGAGCAAGAGCCTCCTCTCCCCGAGAGAAGGTAATCCGCTGGTTATCCAAATTGCCGAAATAGTAGGCGGTAGGTTCTTCCATAAGCTCAAAGCCTTCAGGAGCAAGGCCGGCTCCCAGGGACGGGTCTAGGGGTATCCAGCCCAATCCTTCGATCCAACATTCCGCCCAGTAATGGGCCTTGGCAATACGCTCGCGGTTGATAAGCACTCCAGCAACGGGAATGGCGGGGATGGATGCAGCTCTAGCCAGAGCGCAGAAGAGCATGGTTCCCGAATAGGGGTCCGCCTGTTTCTGTATCAGGGCCTCCAGGGCGCCGTTATTGAGGGGCCTCCCCTGTAGACCCCCTTCCTGGATAAGCCATTGGTATAGTTTCCGGACTTTTTCATAAGGGTTCCGCTCTTTACCGGTAATGGCACTGGCCGCAGTGGCTATGTCAGGATGATCCGAGGGGATGAGCGCGGAGGGAAGGGTATATACCGAGGAAACCGGAGAGGAACTGGTTTGCGGCAAGGACGAGCCCTTAAGGTTCGTCTGTAGGGTGTACACGTCCACCAAGTAGGAGAGACTGATCCGGTCACTGGTATGGGCGCCGAGATCTGTTAATTGAAACAGGGTAGTTCCCTGGTAATGTTCGGCCAAGGGCTCTTTACTTTGGGATAAGCGGGTAACATTTCGCTGGGAAGCAGAGCTGACCGGATGGGGAATCCAGAGGTACAAGGTATTCGGGACTTCCGCCTCC
>JAITJK010000067.1 GCA_031278935.1 Spirochaetaceae bacterium
AAAACAAACCCAAAAGCCCTTCTAAGCCGTGAATGATCTCGTTGATATGAATCCCCAGAAACAGCCCAGCCCCAATGCCCATAAATGCACCGGTTAGGCCCGTGAGAAAAGAGCCCCAGAGAAATATCCCGCTGGCGTCTTTGGGGCTCACCCCGGCAGCCTTGAGAACCGCTATGTCCCGCTGGCGTTCAATCACCAGCATGGAGGTGGCGGAAGATACGTTTACCGCCGCTACCAGAACGATGAGGGCCATAATAAAAAGCAAAAGCTGCCGAGTGGATTCATAGGAACGGTATTGGGATTGCTGTAGTTCCTTCCAGGTGTATACCCGGTACCCGGTTCCCAAAACATCCCGCAAAAAAGGGGCCATGCGGTCTGCTTCGCGGTACGGGTCCTGCAGCTTGACCATAAGGTATGATGCGGAAAGGTCTGTAGGGAGTATCTTTTTACCCGCTTCAGAGCTGATGATACACCACAGCGCATCCAGTTCCCGGTATCCCGAAGAAATGATCCCCCGGACCGTAAAAGGGGTTAGTCGAGGTATGGCGCGACCTTCGGTACCCAGCCGGATGGTCATAATACGAATGGTATCCCCAATGCCCACCTGGAGGGATGCCGCCAAGGCCTCCCCTAAGAGTACATCCTGGTCGGCGCGGATCGCGGCCTCCCCAGCCACAGTAACCAGGTAGGCCTGGCTCCCCGGATCCTCCCAGAAGGAGGGATCGATGGCCCGGATAGTTCCGCCAGTTTTCCCGTGTTTGCCCACCAATACCCCCAAACCCTGCTGCTCGGCCCAAGCCCCCCGCACGGATTCCAGGCTCTGGATCAACGGAAGAGCCGTGTCAAGAGGGGCGGCGTTTCGGGAATTATAAACCTGTAAGTGGCCGGTTCCCAATTCCAGATACCGGTCGGTGATACCCCAAATCATACCGTCCGCCACGATGAGGGTCAGGATGATCGGCACAAGGCTCAAGGCGATCCCCGCTGCTGCGCCGCGCAGGTATCGGCCCCCCTCGTGAGCCCGGCCCAAAAGGTAGCGTAAGGCAACGAAGCAGCCCGCTGCGGTCCTCATAGCTGCCTCGCCAGAGGTTCCGGGCCCTGTTCGGCAGCCATGAGTACCCCGCCTTCAAGGGTGTAGCGGTACAGGGCCCTTCGTGCCACAGTTTCATCATGGGTAACCACCATGAGGGTCTTCCCCCATTTTTCCGCCGCCCCGTACAGCAGTTCCGCTACGGTAGCGCTGTTATCCGGGTCTAAATTACCCGTAGGCTCATCTGCCAAGATGAGATCTGGATCATTTACCAAGGCCCGAGCCACAGCAACCCGCTGACGTTCACCTCCGGAAAGAGCCGAAGGGAAATGGTCAAGTCGCTCCACAAGGCGCACCTCCTCAAGGAGCGCCCGGGCTTTTTCCAGGGCTGTCCTTTTCTTCATCCCCGCCATATACGCCGGGAGCATCACGTTCTCCAGGGCCGTAAAGTCTTTGAGGAGGTAATGAAATTGAAAGATGAAGCCCACCCGGTCCCGACGATACCCGGAAAGACTACTTTCCGAGAGGTCCGTAATATCCAGCCCTGCAACTTCCACCGTCCCCCCGTCGCAGCGGTCTAGGCCCCCGAGAATATTGAGGAAGGTGCTTTTACCGCTACCACTCTGCCCACTTACCGCCACGGAAGTACCCCGCAGAATCGAGAAACTGATACCCCGGAGAATATGCAAAGTTTCCGTGCCGGAGGTATAATCTTTGATCAGGTCCTTCACGACAACCAAGGGATCACTCATACCGCAGTACCTCCGCAGGCCTTGTCCGGGAAACCTTTCCCGAAGCAAACCAGGCCGCCAACAAAGCTGAGAGAAACCCAAAGAGGTATATGAGGGCCACCTCCCTGAAGATTATACGGGAAGGAATCTCTTTAATATAAAAAAGCGCTGGAGAAAAGATCGCAAACTCCCCTAAATCCGCTGAATATCCCATAACCACTCCTGCCAAGGCATTCAAGCCGTGGATGATCCCATTTATCGCGCCTTCAAGGACAGTAAAGCACTGTTTTATATGGGTAGCAATCAAGAGCCCTAAGACCATGCCCAAACTGGCGCCGGTAAAGCCAATGATAAACCCGTCCCAGACAAATACCAAGCGGACCGCCCAGTCTCCGGCGCCCACAGCGCGAAACAAACCTATCTCTTCCCGCCGTTCCAGCACCATCCGCCGCTGGGATTGAAAGATGTTGAGGCCCACCACAATAAAGATGAGGCCCACCACCACAAACATGAGCAGTTTTTCCGTCCTTAGGGCCCCAAAGAAGGCCCGGTTATAGGTTCGCCAGGTATTCACGCTCACCGCTTCTGTAGGAAAATCGGGCAAATCCCCCAAGACCGCACAGATCAGCCGTACAGCCCGGCTATCCTGCCAGCGGTTTTTCAGCTTGATCCCTAAGAAGAGCGTGCCACCGCCCAGGGCTTGTGCCCTATCCAGTGAGACAAAACCCCAGCCCAGATCATATTCATAGAAACCGGAGCGGAAAATACCCGCTACGGTGAAGGTGGAATCCTGGGCCGTGGCGTCATCCCCTAAAAGGCCGGCCACGGATACCAGGGTAATCTCATCTCCCAGGTGCAGGGAAAGCCGCCGAGCCAGTTCCGCCCCAAGGAGGATGGCCTTGTCCGTCTCAAGGTCAAAGGACCCGGCTTCAAAAACAAGCTTTTCCGCCATACCCTGGTCGTATTCCAGCACGTCCGGGGGCAGTCCCCGAATGAGGGCCACCTGTGGCCCTCCGCGCTTTCCCCGAATAAGGGCGTGGAATTCCTGTAAAGGGGTAATCGAAGCAATCCCCGGCAGGGCCTGTATTGGGGAAATGATCTCCCGCCAAGGCGCTGGATCCTGGATCTCAAGGTCCCGGGAATTTTCCAGAACCGGTCCTTCTATCCTTACATGATATGAAGCGATTTCCAAAATACTTTCAATGAAGCCCATCTGAAAGCCGTTCATCACCGCCAGGATTACGGTAAGGGCCAGTACCCCGGTGGCGATCCCTAAGACCGCGAGAACCGGTGAAGGGGACTTCCTGCGCTTCCGGGATACATACCGGGAAGCCACAAAACCGATCCAGCCTATATGGGGTACTCCCCGGCGCAGTTTCTCGTCTATCGCACTACGTTTCATCTCGCTTCCTTCGCCACCTGTGGTGAATCACCTGCCATGGAGGCATATTGGGACTGAGAGCCACCCACACGGCTATACTGGACTACCGTGTGGAGCCGTCCTGCATTATGGGGTCAGACCTCGTATGTCCCTATCACTCTATACCTACAGGCGGGGGCGTTCCGTTTCCTTGCCACCACGGCCAGACGCGGAATTTAATCCCCCCGACGGGTGTTCCTCGGATATTTTGCGGCCCCCTTCCCAGACGGCCCGGAGGACTAGCCGCTCATTCATATATAACTCTTCGATTTCCTGCCCTTGATCCTTACGAACCAGGCGTTCTAAAACCCCGTTCCGGTAGTTTCGTTCCAGGATACGATCTCCCTTTTCATCGTAGGCGTATTCAATACACCAGGCATCTTCCCCGGCTTTCCAGTCTACCGACGCCAGCCGATCCCCCTCCCAGGTATTATGAGTTTCCTTTAACACCGCGCCGTTTTCATCTTCCGCAATTTCCGTGAGGATCCGGCCTCGCTCATCGGTGGTATAACGCACCCGGTCGCCGACATGAAAGGTTTCCACAGCAAGCTCCTGCATAAATTCCGAGCCGTACGCAGTGCTGGGACTGACAAATTCCTTCTTTTGCGCTTCCACCGCCGCTTGAAGCCCCAGATGGGGAAACCCGACGCGACTTACCGCAGCGCCCCCCGGACTATCCTGATGATACACCCGCTCTACCGCCCGAAGAGCATGGGAACGGCTATACCGGTAATAATCACTAAACACAAGCTCAAATTCTTCACCCGGTGCTTCCGATTCCTCCGCCCCTTCCGCCTCCAGAGGACGCGGCATTTTAAGCCGGGTTTCCGCCCGAATCAGTAGCTGCTGATTATAGAAGTACGTAGTGATGGTTTCCGTCCCGTCTTCGACCAAAAGGTGTTCTTCCCGAAGCACACTACTCCCATTAAGAACCTCATAGAGCTCGATGAACCCGGTAAACCGTGTTTCTTCGGGGGGGCTGTCCCCATCCGGCTCCAGGGAAACCGGAGCGTCCTCATCTTCTAGGGAAGGCTCCTCCGGGGGCAGAGGGCGCAGGGAAGACACAAGGGCCGTCTTCCCCTGTTCATTCCGGAATATCCATTGCCGCCGCGATTCCGCGCCCTCTTCATAGAGGGTATGTACTTCGATACGGTAGGGGGACCGGTAATAAGCATTTAGGGGTTCAGGAACCTCCTGCAAGGCCATGAACTCCACCGAGAGACAATAGGGATTTCGCAGAGCCGCCGCCCGGGAAGGAATGCGCTCTAAGATCATACCTGCGGCATTGGACCGGTACCACTCAGCGCCGGCGGCTCGCGCACAGGCCATAAGCACAACCAGCGTAAGGCCACAGCCCCTACGCAAGGCCGGCAAATTCCAGGACATAATGGTGCGGATCAAAGGGATGGATATCTGGGTATTGTTCTCCCGTGCAGAGGTACAGGACCGGTACTTTAAGCTCCTCGGCCAGGGAAAAAACCACCCCGCCCTTAGCACTGGAGTCGTATTTGGTCAGGATAATTCCGTCTAGCGCCACAGCTTGGTGAAAGGTGGCGGCCTGCACCAGGGCGTTCCTGCCGGTAGTCGCGTCCAACACCAGCCATTTGACATACCGGGACCCTTCAGCCTTAGCTTCCACCACCCGATCTATCTTTTTTAACTCCTCCACCAAGGCGGATTTAGTATGCATTCGGCCTGCGGTATCCGCGATGATGAGGTCCACCCCCCCGGAACGAGCCGCTTCAATGGCGTCATAGATCACCGCCGCAGGATCACCACCGTGCTTATGGGCTACAACCCGCACCCCCAGGCGCTCTCCATGAATTTTGAGCTGATCAATTGCTGCGGCTCGGAAAGTATCCGCCGCAGCAAGGACCGGTTTTCTCTGCTGCCCCTGATACCGGGCCGCTAATTTCGCCGCAGTGGTGGTTTTGCCGACCCCATTCACCCCTAACAAGAGGATAACCTGTAAAGCCCCGGTGGATTCTTCCAGGGATGCTGGGCGCGGCGACAGGACAAGCTGTTCTTCCAGCAGTTTGACTAAGCTCTGACGCACCCCCTCGGCTTGGGTAATTTTTTCTTTTTTACAGAGGCTCCGTAAGGTCTCCACGGTTTTATAGGCCCCGGCAGCGCCAAAATCCCCTTCTACCAGGAGATCCGTTAATTCCTCAAACAAAGATTCGGATACCACATGCTGGATACCAAAAAACTTCTTTAAACGTTGGGCAAAGCTTCCCATAAGCTGATCCTTCTTTACTTCTCTAAATACACCCTTAGGGTTTTACCAGGTATGCCGCGTCTTCACCGCTGGTCCATATATAGCGGAATACCCGGTAAAAAGTTTCCGTAAGCGCCACCCCGGCGACGACACTGGTTCCTATAGAAATATAATACCGGGCCAGGGCCCCATCGTACAAATCCGGGTTGCCGGTTCTATTGTAGGCTTTTATATGGGCGCTGGCTATACCGTTGATGACGAAGGCAATGGGTAAAGCGATCCAGAACCGGCCATAAGCGCTGTAAAAGCGCCGCCGAGATTTTTCTACCCGCTGCTCCTCGGCGCTATAGTCCGGCTGCAAGGTCAGGGTCAAAGCGGTCGGGCTTGAGACGGCCCCGTCCGGTTTCTGGATGACTACTGACGCGGCCTTGCCATCGGTGGTTTCCAAGTGAATATGCTCCAAGGTGTCCTGGGGTATGGCCACGGGCAAAGGGGTTTCTCCTTGGTACAGGCCCCCTTGGTACACCTTGGCCTCCTGTGCACTTTGTAGGGTGAGGGCCCTTTGGGTCAAAGGTTGTAAATTAAGATGCACCTCCGCCCGTTCCCCCTCGCTAAGTTCCAAGGATATGCTTAACGGCTGATGATTATCCGCAAAACTCTCGATGTCTACAGCACCAGGAGGATATTCCTGCGGGCCTGCCTCGCCCCGACCCGCAAAAGCGCCGTCTACCAAGAGAATGGCCTCTTCCGGTATGGTATGGACCGCCAAGGATGCGGGAGGCGCCTCCGACACGGCATTTACAAGCCGTTTGGCCAGTTCATCCACCACTTGAACCATCTGGTCGTTGGAAAAAATGACGCCGTCTTCATACTGAAAACCCCCGGTATACCGGGTATAGAGTTTCACGCTGATATAGAGGCGGCCATGAAAGGGGGCTATCTTCCCGACCAGAAAGGCGTCGGCTTTGTGGTTGAGGCAAAACCGGTATTCCCCGCCCGGTTTAGGAGGCGGGGGAAACACCCCCTTGGAGGTATCCTCAGAAAAGGTGAAAACCGGCCGTTCCGCGATGAGGGGTATCTCCGCTTCGGCTTTAAGCAGGGCCGCTTCCAACTGTTCGATCTCCAGCTCAATATGCTTGAGGTTTTTTTGGTATTTCCACGAGGGATTCCCGCCGAAAAGGAGCTTGTCCCGTTCTTCTCGTTTGGCCACCAGGGTTTTCGCCGCCGCCGCTTGGGACTTAGACCAGGCGTAGTGGGTGTAATAGAGGTATTCTTCTTCAGGCCGGACCCGGTGATCCACTTTTTTCAAGGCTTCCACCAGATTGCGGGTCATCACACCCCCTAAAAGCTGTAGGGCTGGAGGCAAGGCGGAAACATCCAAGGCCGTTACGGATAAGACCCATTCCTTGTTCTGGGGAGAAGGCGGCTCCGCCCCGGCATCACTCTTACCCAAGGCATGAAGGGGTCTGTACGCCAGCGTACTTAAAACTATGAGGAATAACCACGCCCCCCCCCTGCTCCGCCGGAGCGTTTCCCCTCGTGCCTTAGAGCTGGGTATTCCAGGCAAAACGTAAATACTCCTCGATAAACAAATCAATATCCCCGTCCATGACCGCCTGTATATTCCCGCTCTCCGCCTTGGTCCGATAATCCTTCACCATAGTATAGGGTTGAAAGACGTAAGAACGGATCTGATTACCCCAAGAAATGTCCTTCTTTTCCTGGGCAAACTTTTCATGTTCCTTCTCTTTTTCCTGCCGGTAATAGGTATAGAGCCGGGCTTTGAGCATACTCATGGCAATAGCTCGGTTCTTAATCTGGCTTCGCTCGTTTTGGCAAGCCACTACGATTCCCGTAGGGAGATGGGTAAACCGGACCGCACTATCGGTCTTGTTGATATGCTGCCCCCCGGCCCCACCGGAACGGTAGGTATCCACCCGTAGGTCTTCCGGCCTAATGATTACTTCGATGGAATCGTCGATTACCGGGAAAATGTATACCGACGCAAAAGAGGTATGCCGCTTGGCATTAGCGTCAAAGGGGGAAATTCGCACAAGCCGGTGTACCCCGGACTCACCTTTGAGGTAGCCGTAAGCATAATCTCCCTCGATCCGGGCGGTGGCGGACTTGATCCCCCCTTCGGCTTCCAAGCGATCCACTTCTTCTATGACAAATCCCCTGCGCTCCGCCCAGCGCAGGTACAGACGGTAGAGCATTTGGGACCAGTCGCAGGCTTCGGTCCCCCCCGCCCCAGAATGAATGGTAAGGAAACAACCGTTTGTATCCACCTCACCGCCCATGAGCTCAAAGACGTGCTGCTTTTTGTATCGGGCGCCAAGACCCTCCAGAGCCGTTTCGATTTCCGCGTCATGAGACTCATCTTTAGCTTCCGTAGCCAGTTCATACAGTACCGTAAGGTCATCGATCTCCGAACGCAGACTTTTCCAGGGTTCATACCGGCTCTTGAGGGCCTTGAGGTCTCCCATAAATTTTTCCGCTTTTCCGGGATCCTTCCAAAAGTCTGGGTCCTCGGCTTTTTTTTCTAGTTCCCCTATACGCTGGGCAAAAGAAGCGTCCTCAAAGATGCCTCCAGGTTTCATAGATTTGGGCCTTCAGATGGTCAATCGGGGCCCCTAATTCAGATAACAACATAACACGTTCCTTATAGGTTTCCGCAGCCGGGGAATATACCAGCGCGGCCTACTGCTCCGCCAGTTCCGCCAGGGGGATGGGCTTCGGGGAATCATCCTGCCCCTCAACCCGGGCAAACTCTTCCATGAGTTCCTTACCCCGTCTGGATAGTTTAATGGGAATCTGAACCATCAGTTTGATGTAAAGATCCCCCCGCCTTCCCCCGGATCCTGCGGGGATTCCCTCGTTCCGGATTCTGAGCATTTTACCATTGGGACTTCCCGGGGGTATTTTAACCTTAATGGTTTTCCCGTCCAAGGTCATGACGTGAATATCCGCTCCCAGAGCCGCTTGGCTTATAGAAATCGGCACCGCACAATATAGGTCAGCGTCTTGGCGTTCAAAATATTCGTGGGGTTTGACCCGGAAGAACACGTAGAGGTCCCCGGGGTGGCCGCCATTGGGACCGGTATCTCCCTGCCGGGGGATGAGCACCCGCTTACCGTTTTCCACTCCCGGCGGTACCGTAACCATGATCTTTTGGCGTTTCTTCTGCGTCCCCGATCCATTACATTCCTTACAGGGATGTTCGATGATATACCCTTCCCCGCCACAGGTAGGACAGGTAGAAGCCACGGAAAAGAAGCCCTGGCTATGGCGCACCTGTCCAGAACCACCGCAAGTGGAACAGACCTTTTTCCCGGTGCCGCTGGAGGCTCCACTCCCTTTACAGACCGGACATGCCTCATTACGGGAGTATTGAATCTCCACCTTGGTCCCAAACACGGCGTCTTTAAAGGATATGTCCACGTCATAGCGGAGATTGGCTCCCTGCCGGACGCCAGACCCCCCGGAAGAACGGCGGCCGTTGCCCCCAAAAAAGGTATCGAAGATACTGGAGAAATCCCCGAAAATATCTCCAAAGTCGCGGAAGGCCGAGGAAAAATCCTGCTGCCCCCCCATACCCTCAACGCCGGCAAACCCGAATTGATCGTAGGCAGCTTTCTTCTGATCATCCGAAAGAATTTCGTATGCCTCGGTGGCTTCCTTAAATTTCTCTTCCGCTTCTTTGTTACCCTGATTTTTATCCGGGTGATATTGAATGGCCAGCTTCCGGTATGCCTTTTTTATATCATCTTTGGTAGCGCCCTTCTGTACCCCCAGGACTTCGTAGTAATCACGCTTTGCCACACTAACACCCTTTTCGCCTTAGTAAACTTCATGCCAATCCCCTTGTTCCTCGCTGTATCCGGCACAAGAATCGTCCATGAAGGCCATGCTATTTCTCATCCACCACTTCGTAGTCCGCATCTTCCGCGCGCTTGATAGGCTCAGCGTCATCCTGAGCCGGACTACTGCCTGCAGGATTGGAACTGGGCTGCTGTCCGGGTTGAGCGCCGGTTTGCTTGTATACTTCCTCGGCAATCTTGTAGGACGCCTGCTTCAATGCCTCGGTTTTATCCCGGATGGCCTGAATATCCGCCCCGTCCAGGGCCTGCTTGAGTTCCGCAATGGCTTGTTCGGCTTTGGCTTTATCCGCAGCGTTGATCTTGTCCCCCAAGTCCTTGATGTTCTTCTCGGTACTGTAGATCATGGTGTCCGCTTCGTTCCGGGCTTCCGCACGCTCCCGTTCCTTCCGGTCTTCTTCGGCGTGGAGTTCCGCTTCCTTCACCATACGATCAATATCCGTATCCGAAAGACCTGAAGAACTTTCGATGCGGATCTTCTGTTCCTTACCAGTCCCTAAATCTTTCGCCGAGACATGCACGATGCCGTTGGCGTCAATATCAAAAGCCACCTCGATTTGCGGCACCCCACGAGGAGCGGGGGGAATGCCCACTAGATCAAAGCGACCAAGAGTGCGGTTCTGATTAGCCATTTCCCGCTCGCCCTGTAGCACTTGGATAGAAACCGCAGTCTGACCGTCCGCCGCAGTAGAAAAAATCTGACTCTTCCTAGTGGGAATTGTGGTATTGCGCGGAATAAGCTTGGTCATCACTCCGCCTAAGGTTTCAATCCCCAAGGAGAGGGGAGTTACATCCAGAAGCAACACGTCTTTGACATCGCCGCCCAGGATACCTCCCTGGATCGCCGCGCCAATAGCCACGGCCTCGTCCGGGTTGACCCCTTTATTGGGCTCTTTTTTGAAGAGGTCCTTGACGATCTGCTGTACCGCAGGTATCCGAGTAGAACCGCCCACCAGAATAATCTCGTCTATCTGGTCAGCCGTGAGCCCCGCATCGGAGAGGGCTTTTTTGCAAGGCTCTTTGGAGCGCTCCAAAAGGTCCGACACCATCTGTTCAAATTTCGCCCGGGTTAGGGTCTTTTGCAGGTGCTTAGGTCCCGATTGATCGGCGGTAATAAAGGGAAGGTTCACCTCCGTAGTCTGCGTGGCGGAAAGCTCGATCTTGGCCTTTTCCGCAGCTTCCCGGAGGCGCTGCAAAGCCATACGATCCTGGCCGAGGTCTATGGCGGTATCTTTCTTAAATTCCGCAATAAGCCATTCCATAATCCGGCGGTCAAAATCGTCTCCTCCCAAGTGAGTATCCCCGTTGGTGGACTTCACTTCAAAAACCCCTTCTCCCAGTTCCAGAATGGAAATATCAAAGGTGCCGCCGCCCAGATCGTACACCGCTATGGTCTTTTCCTTCTTTTGATCCTTGTTGAAACCAAAGGCCAAGGAAGCAGCCGTAGGTTCGTTGATAATCCGCTTCACTTCAAGACCGGCAATTTTCACGGCGTCTTTGGTAGCCTGCCGTTGGGCGTCGTTAAAGTAGGCCGGTACGGTGATGACCGCTTCGGTAACCGCTTCCCCCAGGTAATCTTCCGCAGTTTTCTTCATTTTTTGCAGAACAAAGGCGGATATCTCCTGGGGAGAATACTTTTTGCCGTCAATATCCACCCGTACATCATCCCCTTGTTCTACCACTCGATAGGGGACCAGCTTCATTTCATTACTAACCTCAGAATACCGGCGTCCCATGAACCGTTTAATAGAATAAATCGTGTTCTCCGGGTTGGTGATCATCTGGTTTTTGGCAGGCTGTCCGATTACCCGCTCCCCTTTACTGGTAAAACCCACAATAGAAGGGGTGGTCCGTCCACCTTCGGAATTCTGAATAACGATAGGTTCGCCCCCTTCGAGTACCGATACACATGAGTTCGTCGTTCCCAGATCGATTCCAATTATTTTACCCATATATGCCAAGCTCCTTTCCTGTTTTTTCTCTATTTCTTCTATAATTAAAGATAGAAAAATGTTCCTAATGCCGTCTTACTAAATATACTAAAAAATCATCTTTTTGCGAGCATACGCTCCCGCTCCCACCTTTACGCTAAAGGTTCCCTGGACGGTCCCTTTTCTTCGGTCTCGGAGCGTTCTCCTTCCCGCTCGGCCCCAGAAGACTCGGGCATCAGCACCTTTACCTTAGCGCTGCGGACCAGTCGGTCCTTTAAGATATATCCTTTAATAAAATCTTCCTTCACCACGGGTTCGGATATATCGGGAGACTTCTCCATCATGATCGCTTCATGCCGGTTGGGGTCAAAGGGTTCTCCGGTGGAATCGAAGCGTTTGAGGCCCCACTTGTTTTCCAGCTGGGAAGACAGACGCTTTTCTATCATGCTGATCCCTTCGTAAAAGGCGGTGAAATCCCCCGCAGTCTTCTGGGAGGCCTCCGCCGCTTTAACGGCCCGCTCAAAATCATCAATGATGGGAATCAGATCCAAAAGCAAGCTCTGATTCGCAAAATCAATGGCGTCCTGTTTCTCCCGACTCATACGCTTACGAAAATTCTCAAATTCTGCGGCTTTACGCAGATACTGATCCTTAAGTTCGGCTATCTGCCCTTGGGCATCCCTAAGTTTTTCCCCTTCGCTCAGGTTCTTCAAAGGTTCTTCAAGCTCTGATTCCTCAACTTCAGAAATCAAGGGATCGGAAGCGACCTTTGAGGCATCCTCTACCGGTTCAGGATGAGGATACACTTCATCATAGGGAGTGCTCTGTTCTGTTGACATACCATTTACACCTTTTTATACATACTGAATATGTGGTATAGCCTAGGGGCCTATCCACCCTGGCCAGTTACGAGGGTCTAAACCCGAGAGAGTTGTAAATCTCTTGTCGTGTAATACCCATTAAAAACATACTTAACCAGCGCCATAAAGGTCAAGAAAATTTTGTTACTAGAGAGGATAAACCGCCGAAAAGAAAGCAAGCACTTTTCTTATGAAAGTCCTGGCCATAGGGTCAGGCTGTTCCGGGTTTTAAGCTGGTATGATCCCATGGGACATATCGCTATACTGATCCTATGTTGCTCTATGATCCCCACCTAATAGAAGCCTATAGTGATTACGGTATCATGCTCCCGATTTCCCCGCACCGGGCGCCGCGGGTTATTAACTTCCTTCACCAAACCCAGGTTCTTGACGCTCGTCCCCTCGCTCCGGTTTTCGACAGTCCAGAGGCCCGCCGTGTTCTCGGCGTTTCTAAGGAGCCCTGCATAAGCCGGGACGACCTAGAACGGGTCCACCAGAAGGAGTTCATTGCCGTCCTGTACCAAGAGGGATCGGAAGGTACTCAAGGCCTGCTAAAAGCCCTCCTCCACACCTATGAGCTGCT
>JAITJK010000074.1 GCA_031278935.1 Spirochaetaceae bacterium
CCGGTTCATGGAGCGGAAAAGTGCTGCAGAACGGCGGTATGCCCGTTGCGCCTCGGCGAGTTTCCCCATTTTCTTGTAAACGTCCCCTCGGGCCCGCCAGTCCATGCCCAGACCGTAGGTGTTCTCCGCCCGGCGATCCAAGGCAATAGCCTCGTCCAGAGCCTGTAGGGCCCCGGCATAGTCTGCGGCTATGGAACGGACCGAGGCGATAAGGTACCAATCGTAGGCTCCTTGTTCCAGGTAGTTGTCTTTTTCATGGAGCGCGATGGCTTTCTTCAAAGCATCTTCCGCCTCAGGCCACCTTCGCCGCTCCTTTTCCGCAAGGCCAATGACGGTCCAGCCCAGGGCAAGAGAGAGACCGTCGTCCCGTAGAACCCCAAACTCGGCATGGACCTGTTCAAGGACTTCCTCTGGTGCGGCGGCATCGGTGAGAATCCGGCGGCGGGCCTTATAGAGGCGCACCAGTGCGGCAAGTGCCGCTTCTCCGGCTAGGTCCGCTTCGGCTAACGCGGCGTCCCATACCGCCTCAGCCTCGGCATCCCGACCCAGGGCAGATAAGACATTACCCCGGGCAAGGCCCTCCCGGATAAGCGAGGAGGGATCATCCACACTGACCGCAAGACGGCGAGCCTCTTCAAGCAAAAGCAGGGCCGTCTCATAATTCCCTCGATCCACCTCGGACTGCACCAATTCCAACTGGATGGCCGCTTGGTTTTTGTTGGTGAATACCGCAGCGGGTCGTTTCGGTGTGGATGAACAGCCCAGCATAAGGCCCCATAAGCCCAGGCAGAGCCCTATCCCGGTAAGAATTTTACAGTATCTGCTCGTCAAGAGGTTTGCCCCCAGGAACCATAGGAAGCACCTGTTCGTCCGGATGTACGAATGCGTCTAGGAGTACCCCGCGCCCCCCTTGCAGTTCTCCAAGGGCCTTATCCAGGGCGGCCCTAAACTCCTCTTTGGTTGCGACCCGGAAGCCCCTAAGCCCGTAAGCCTCGGCAAGCTTCACAAAATCCGGGGGTCTGTCCAAGACCGTCTCAGCATAGCGTTTTTCATAGAACAAGGTCTGCCACTGGCGCACCATGCCTAAGACGTGGTTGTTCAGCACCAGGATGAGCACCGGAATCCCGTAAGCCGCCAGGGTCCCCATCTCAGCGCAGTTCATCCGAAAGGAGCCATCTCCAGTGAACAGCACCACTGGCTTGCCGGGATTGGCAATCTTGGCCCCTTCCGCCGCCCCCAGGCCAAAGCCCATAGTCCCAAGGCCCCCGGAGCTGAGGAAGGTGCGAGGCCGGGTAATCGGATAAAATTGGGCGGCCCACATCTGATGCTGGCCCACGTCGGTTACCACCAGGGCCTCGGTTCCCAGGGCCCGGGCGGTCTCTTGGATGATAAACCGAGGATGCAGCCCTTCTGAGCGCTCTTGGGTATAAGCCGGGGGTAGGAGGGCTTTCCACGCGGCAATATCCCCGTTCCAGAGACTTTCTCGCTTGGAGGGCAGCTTTTCTAGCACCCGGGTAAGCGTCTTTTGTATGTCCCCCACCACCCAGGCTTCGGCCTCAACGTTCTTGTTCACCTCTGCGGGGTCGATGTCAAAGTGCAGCACCTGGGCGTTCCGAGCGAACTGGGCGGTAGAGCTCGTAACCCGGTCGGAAAACCGGGCGCCTATAGCAATGAGCAGGTCTCCCTGCTGCACCGCTCGGTTAGAAGCCACAGTTCCGTGCATCCCCAAGAGGCCAGTGTGCAGGGGATGGTCGTAGGGCATAGCGCCGACCCCCATGAGGCTCACCGAAACTGGGGCATGAAGCCGCTCGGCTAAAAGCCGCAGTTCCTCCGACGCGCCGGAAAGGATCACCCCGCCCCCGGCGTAGATCACCGGCTGCTTTGCCTCAGTCAGCATGGCTACGGCCCGGTTTATATCCTCCTCGGTAAAGGTAGGGCTTGCAAATCGTTGGGTGAACCGCGCCGCCCGGGGGCTTCTTACGGAGTCCCTGCTCACAGCGCCGGGGGTCCATTCCCCCATACAGGCGGAAACGTCCCGGGGTAGGTCAATGAGTACCGGCCCGGGCCGGCCTGAGACCGCCACGAGAAAAGCCTCTCGGACCACCTCCGCGAGGTCCTGCACGTCTTTGACGATCCAGTTATGCTTGACCATGGGCATGGTAATACCCGTAATATCTACTTCCTGAAAACTGTCTTTGCCCAAGAGGGCGGTCCCTACATTTCCCGTGATGGCCACGAGGGGAGTGGAATCCATGGCCGCCGTGGCAATGCCTGTTACCAGATTCGTGGCTCCCGGCCCGGAGGTGGCGATACAGACCCCCACCTTGCCGGTAGACCGGGCGTACCCGTCTGCGGCGTGGACCGCGTGCTGTTCATGGCTCACCAGGATATGGCGGATCCGGTCTTTTTGCCGGTATAACTCGTCATAAATAAACAAGACCGCCCCACCGGGATACCCAAAAATCGTATCCACCCCCTGTTCAATCAGGGCCTCCACGAGGATCCGTGCGCCTGTATACTGCATAGTGTTCCTCCTCTTAGTCTTGCAGGATGGCCCCAAAGGCCGCAGATCCCACCTGCCGGGCGTACCGGGCTAAATACCCGGTCCGCACCTTGGGAGGTCGGGGGGTAAAGGCGGCTTTGCGAGCGGCCAGGGTCTCCACCGGGACCTTAACGTCGATACTCCGACCCACAATATCAAGGGCGATGATATCCCCCTCTTCTAGCAGGGCGATGGGGCCTCCCACTGCGGCCTCCGGAGAAATATGACCGATAGCAGCACCCTTGGTAGCCCCGGAAAACCGGCCGTCCGTAATGAGGGCGACCTTATCGTCCAACCCGATGCCTGCCAAGGCCGCCGTAGGGGCCAACATTTCCTTCATGCCTGGCCCGCCGCGCGGGCCCTCGTAGCGGATGACGATCACGTCTCCCGCCTTAATCCGTCCGCTCATGATAGCGTCGAAGGCGGCTTCCTCGGCGTCAAAGACCCGGGCCGGCCCTTCATGGCGCAGCATGGCCGGGGCCACCGCGCTTTGCTTCACCACGCAACCCTCAGGGGCTAGGTTGCCTTTGAGGGCCGCGAGGCCGCCAGTGGAGGAATAGGGGTTCTCTAGGGGACGGATCACCTCTGGATTTCGGTTCTGTCCCTGGGCAGCGCTGTCCCCCAGCACTCCATAGACCGTTGGGGCGTCGAGGTGTATGAGCTTGCCCTTGGCCAGTTCTCCCAGCACCGCCGGGATCCCCCCGGCTGCATGAAGAGCCTCGATGGGGGTCGCGCTTGCCGGGGCGAGCTTGCAGAGATTCGGCGTCCGGGCGCTGACCTGGTTTAGGCGGTCCAGATCTAAGGCGCATCCCGCTTCATGGGCAATGGCCGGCAGGTGTAGCGCGGTATTGGTCGAACACCCCAGGGCCATATCCAGGGCCAACGCATTGGTTAGGGCCAGTTCCGTGAGGATCGACCGGGGTCGAATGTCTTTTTTCAACACCTCGAGGGCCAGGACCCCGGTTTTTTTAGCTAACCGCAACCGTTCGGCCATGACCGCCGGAATCGTACCGTTACCGGGGAGGGCCATACCCAAGGCTTCGGTAACGCAGTTCATGGAATTGGCAGTGAACATACCCGCGCAAGACCCGCATCCCGGGCATGCAGCTTCTTCCAAAGCAGTGAGTTCTGTTTCGTCCATGCGGCCCGCAGCTACGGCTCCCACCGCTTCATACACGGTGGTGAAGGTCAAGGGTTTCCCGTCCTTATAGCCCGCCAGCATGGGGCCGCCAGACACGAAAACCGTGGGCAAGTTAAGCCGGGCGGCGGCCATGAGCATTCCCGGCACGATTTTGTCGCAGTTGGGGATGCAGATAAGGGCGTCAAAACCGTGGGCCATAACCATACATTCAATGGAATCAGCAATGAGTTCTCGGGTTACCAGGGAATAGCGCATCCCTTCGTGGCCCATGGCGATCCCGTCGCATACGCCTATCACCGGAAACTGGACCGGGACGCCCCCGGCCAGGCGTACCCCTGCGGCCGCAGCCTGGGCTAGGGTATTCAGGTGTACATGGCCCGGTACGATTTCACTCTGGGCTACCGCGAGCCCGATAAGGGGTCTTGCCAATTCTTCATCAATGAACCCCAGGGCTCTAAACAAAGACCTATGGGGCGCCCGGGCAATTCCGTGCTTTACCACATCACTTCTCATACGGTTCCTCTCTCGCAACGTCTTGGATACCCCTCTATTGTGCCGATTTAAGCCCCCCAATTCAAGCACTTGACGGGGAGGCGTATTGGGCACCTGCGGGCGGCGCTGGCCATTACGGTATGCCGGTGGCCTGTCCCCTAATCACGCGGCCCGTCGCGGGCATTAAACCCACAGGGAGCTTATTCTTTGGGCATGATTTCCAGGATTAGTTCTACTTCCCCTTTTCCGCATTTCACGGCCCGGGCTATTTCGTCTACGGTCCAGCCTAACCGGGCCAAACGGATAATATTGTCCCGAACCCCCAAAGGCGGAGCGCCCTTGTCCTGGGGCGCTTGCTTACCCCCGTCCTTCATTAAGCCCCCCATGAGCTTCACCTGCTCCTGGGCCTCTTTGTGCAACTTCTCAAGCCGGGTCTCAATATCCGCAAGCCATTTCCGGGCTTTCTGCATCTGTTCGATCCGTTCTTCAATAGACGAAAGGGATTGATCCAAAACGGTGAGTTGGTCCGCCGTGGCCTGGGCCTGCTGATTTTCCTGGTTCAGGGCGTGTAGGGCGGAACGCACCCCCTCGGTTTCTTCGGTAAGGCGGTGCAGGTCCTGGGTGATGCTCTGGGTCATGCGTTCCGACTCCTGTAGGGCCTTAAAGTTCCGGTCAATGCCGTCGTTGGTTATATCCAGGGTTTCGTTTTTCTTCTCAAGGCGCTGATACTTTTCTTCCGTGTCGTTCAAGGCGTCGGTGAGTTTGCGAATCTGAATCTGCAGCTCCTGTAGGGAGTCGTTGGAGTTGGAAATGGCGCTGAGTTTATCTTCCACCGCCTCGGATACCAAAAGCAACCGGTTAAAGTCGGTCTCTATCTGTTCGATCCGGTGTTTTTCCGAGAGGAACCGGGTCATCTTGGCGTGGACATCCTCCTCAAGGCGCTTGATCTTCACAAACTCGTCTTCGATGTCTGCAGCTTCGGTCCAGTGCTTGTCTAACTGGTCCAGGTCCTTCTTCAGCGCTTCGATGCGCTGTTCCAGTTCCTGCTTGAGCTCCTGGGCCTTGTCGATGAGCTTGGTCTGGGTAGTCACCTCTTCCACGGCCTCCCGGATTGCCCCCAGGCGCCTATCACTTTCCTCCAGAACCTCCTGGGTTTTCTGATAGGCCCCGTCCATATCTTGCTGCACCTGGGCTTGAAAGGCCCTCAAGGTCTCGATGAAATGGGCTTGCAGGGCCGTGCGCTGGGTCTCGGCCTCCGCTCCGAGCTGGGTAAGCCGGGTGTCCAAGCCCTGCTGCCAGGCGGTAAGCTGGGTATCAATCGCCTCGTTCCGTTGGGTAAGGTCTGTAGCAAAGGCATCCTCAAAGACCTGGAGTTTTTCTGAAACATTTTCATAGGCCCTGGTTTTCAAGGCCGCCAATTCACTTTCCATACCTGCCATGATCGTGTTCAGGGACTGAGAAGCGGCGGTGAAGTCCTGGACTATCCGGTCCCGGTCTTGGACGGCCTGGGTTTCAAACCTGGCAAAATCCTCTCGCAGGCGGTTTTCTAGGTCCTGAATATACCGGCGCAGTTCCGCGTCCAAGGCCTGGCTGTCATCCGCCAAGGTTTCCATCCGGCGAAACTGTTCTGCCTGGACCCGGCGGTACTCTTCAAATTTCGCATCGGCCTCTTCCAATACCTGCTGTTCCCGGGTCTCCGCCACTTCCTGTAACTGGAGTTTCATCTGGGCCAGCCGGTCGTCGGTATAGGTTTGCAGTTCCGCAAGACGCCCTTTCAAAGACTCCCGTTCGCTTTGCACCTTACGATCGATTTCCTCGGAAGAAGCGGCCAATTCCGCGAGCAAGCCTTGAATCTCGGCCTTGGAGGTTTCTACGGCGCTCTTCCATTGCTCCATTCCCTGGTTCGTAGCGGCGCGGGCCTTGGCTTCCGCCTGCTCCATGGTCCGGGCGAGCTCGGTTTCCATGGACGCCGAAACTTCCGCTATCTTGTCTTGCAGGGTTTTGAAGCGTTCCTCTGCGGAGGTAAACTCCTTAGCAGTCTTGAGTTGCATATCCCCGAAAGCCCCTTCCATGGACTCGAACACAGTCCGGGTCTTGGTTTCTTCTTCTTCGATAGTTTGCCGCCATTGGGCGATCTGGGTTTGGGCTTCCTCCCGGGCTCGTTCTTCGGTTTCCTTAACGGTTTGGGCGATTTCCGCCTGTAAGGTCCGTACCGCTTCATCGGTGTAGCGGTGGGCCTCTTGCAACTGCTGCTCTAGGGCGGCCTGTTCCGCAGCGATCTGGGTTTTGGTTTCCGTAGACACCGCTTCCAAGCGGGAAAGTAGGGCGGTGGCCCGCTCCTGCTCGGTTTCCAGGGCGCTTTTCCATTGGCTTAACCCGGTGTCCGCGATGAGCCGGGCCTTGGCCTCCGTGGTGTCCAGCACCTGGGTCATGGTTTCTTCGAGCTTAGAAGCCGCTTCCCCCACCTGCCGCTGCAGGGTCTCCACCTGCTGCTTGGTCTCGGCAAAAGACGCCTCCAAGCCAGAAAGGGCGGTTCGTACCTGTAGATCTTCCGCCATCAAGGTCTCGGTCCAGGCCTTGATGGCGGCATCCGTATGTTCCCCGGCCTGCTGCTCGGTAGTTTGGAGCTTTTGCTCTATCTGGGTCGTAAGATTCAGATAGGCTTCATCCGCAAAGGCCCTGAACGCCGTAAGCCGCTGTTCCATGGCAGCACCTTCCGTATCCAGCCGGACTTTCGTTTCTTCCGCCGCCCCTTGGAGGGCGGCAAGTACGTCTTGGGCTTTACTGTCCGCTTCTCCAATGGCCGCTTTCCAGGGGTCCAGATGGGCCTTGGCTTCCGCGAGGATCTGCTGTTCCGTATCCCGCAAGGTCTCAGCCACCTGGGTTTTGAGCAGGTCCAGGGTCTCGTCGGCGGAGGCTCTAAGCTCCGTGAGCCGGGTCTCGATAGCCGCGTAGACGTCGGCGGCCTTGGTCTTAGTGTCTTCCGAGGCGCTTTCCAGGGCCTTGAGTAGCCCCTGGGTCTTGAGGTCTTGGGCCGCCACTGCCTGCCGCCATTGTTCCAGTCGTTCCTCCGCAGTGGCCCGGGCGGCGGCTTCCCCCTGCTCCGTGGCTTTAGAGAGAGTCTGTTCAATATGAGCGGCAGCCTCCTGTATCTCCTGGTGCAGGACTTGGAAGCGCTGTTGAGCCTCGGCAAAGGCCGCTTCCGTATCGGCCAGGGTCTGCCGGGCGGCAGCCTCTTTTTCCGCCACCCCCTGATTCCATGCCTCGAAATGAGCATCCCCCAGGACCGCAGCTTTGGCTTCCGCCTGCTGTACCGCCTGGCTCATGGTCTGTTCGATATGAGCGGCGGCATCTTGGAGACGGCCCTGAAGGGCCTCAAGCTGCTGCCCGATGCCGGTCATGGCCGCTTCCGCCTGGGCCGTGGTGTGGGCTAAGGACCCTTCAAGACCATCCAGTACCCCTTGGGTCTTGGCATACTCCCCTTCAACTGCGGCTTTCCATTGTTCTAACGCGGCGTCCGCCAAGGAGCGGCCCTTCGCCTCCGCGTTACCCACAGCCTTAGCCATCTCGTGTTCAATCAAGGCTGCGGCTTCGTCCAGGCGCTGTTTCAAGGTATCCATCCGAGCCTCGGTGTCCGCTAGTTCCTGGGCAAGCCCCTGCTTGGCCTCCCCAAAGGAAGCCTCAAGACCCTCAAGCAGGGCCTTGGTCTTCGCCTCTTCTTCCCGGGCCGATTCCTGCCAGGTTTGAAACCGCTCATCCGCCATAACGAAGGCCTTGTCAGCGGCGTTTTCCAGGGCTTGGGCCATTTCATGCTCAATTAGCGCCGAGGCTTCCTCCAGGGCTTGCTGAATCCGGTCCATACGCTCGTCCGTTAAGGTCAGTTCATCGGCGATTTCCTGCTTAGTTTGTTCAAAAGAGGCTTCCATAGCCTCAAGCATACCCTTGGTCTTGGCTAACCCCGTTTCCAGAGACTCTTGCCACCCCTCCAATTCAGTATCCGCAAGCGCACGGGCCCGTTCTTGCGCGGCGTTCAGGGCCTCGGCCATACCCTGATTCATGATAGAGGCGGTCTCGTCCAGGCGCCGGCGGAAGTCGTCTAGTCGCGTTGCCGCCTGGGAGAGCTCTTGGTGGATCTGCTCTTTACCCGCTTCTCCTGAGGCCTTCAACTCCGTTAAAAGGCCC
>JAITJK010000149.1 GCA_031278935.1 Spirochaetaceae bacterium
TACCGCGGGCTTTTGGTCAAGTACTTCGGCCCGGAAATGGTCTTTGAGGAGGAAAGCGATCTTGAGGGCCTCCGCATCCCCCACTTCTACCGGGCCTTCTACGTGTACAAATACGCCACGGGCATCTCCGCGTCCCTGGCCCTGGCGGAACGGGTCCTCGCCGGCGGCGTTAAGGAGCGGGAGGACTACTTCGGCTTTCTCAAATCCGGCGGCTCCCGGTTCCCCATGGAATCCCTCAAGGCGGCGGGGGTTGATATGTCCACCCCCGCGCCGGTGGAAGACGCCTGCCGGGCCTTTGGGAAGATCGTGGAGGAGTTGGAGGGGCTGCTGGCAGGCTTATCCCGGCCATAAACTCGAAGGGCTTATGACCGGGACACACTAAGTTAATCCTGCTGCGTTGCGACTCCGGGAGCGTACTCCCCTCGCTCAAGTTTTTCCACTAATCCGGTGTACGTCTTTCTGTCCAGTTTGTACTGGGTCATTATAATGCCCGCCGCAAGGGCGAAGGCGGCTCCGACAAAGTGGTGGGCCCGGATTGCCATTAATGTAAAGGGGGTCTGCTCCTGGTTTGCGACAAAACCAACGGCGGCGAGGAGCCAGCCTGAGCATGAAAGCATGAGGGCCGCGCCAAACTTATACGCAAAATTAATGAGGGACGAAAGAAAACCTGACGCGTAAATTCCGTGATGGTACCTTGTGTACTCTGTCGCGTCCGGGAAAATACCGAATTGGGTCGCCAGCGTCAAACCGCCGAAATAGCCCCTGAAAACATCAACCGCGTAATACATATAGAGGCCCCAGATGGTGTTTATCGGTATAAAGAAGGCAACAATAGAAAAAAAAGCTCCGCAGAAGAACCCTATATACAGCACCTTATGCTTTTCATATCTGGATACCCAAAATGAGGAGGAAAGGCAGCCCAAGAAGCCAAATATGCTGCCTATGGTCATATCGTTTGCAAGGGCGATCATATCGCCGACAACATACCTGAAGTAATAGACCTTTAGCGAGCCGATTCCGCCTTGAAGTCCCGCCCCAAAAAGGGACATAAAAAAGAGCTGCCAGAAGGGAGCGTTGTTCCGCAGGGTTTTATACATATCTTTGTAATGCATCTTTTTGTGTTCTATCTTGACCACTTCTTTATTGGAGAAGAAACACCAGACAAAGAAAGGAATGGACAGACAGGAAAAGATAATCGCAGCAAGTTGATAACCCCTCGCCTCGCTGCCGGTAGTATTTTTTGCCCATTCAACAATTCTGAGCGTGCAAAACGAGAGAACAATCATCGCAAAAAAAGTTCCGGACACCCGGACGCCGGCGATTTTGCCCCGCATTACGGGATCCAGGGTCATTACGGCGGTCTGCGCGCTGAACGGAATATTAACGCACGTATAGGCCAATACCTGGATAAAGTAGGTCCCGAAGGCCCACCAGGCGCGGACCCCGTAACTCCAATTTAGATTGGTGGTAAAAGTGGCAATACAAATAAGGGCAAAGGGAACCGCCCCGAACAAGACCCACGGTCTGTACCGCCCCCATCGTGTATTGGTATGGTCCGCCAAGGCGCCGACGATAGGATCATTAATAGCGTCCCACAGTTTGCCGACAAGGAATACGGTGCCGACAAGAGCCGGCCCTATTCCCGCGACATCCGTCATGAAAATCATGAGATAACCAAGAATCATTGAATTGCCAAGGTTTCCGCCTATGTCTCCGCCGGCATAACCTATTCGTCGCAATAAACTGATGTTCGGTCTTTGAGGGTCTCCCTCAACCCAGCCTTTGCTTACAACTTGCGCCATAAAAATCTCCTTTGAAACGCGTTGCTCGATCATATCTGCTGTCAGCGTGTAAAATCAAGTGAACAGGGCCCCTCCTGTCGAAAGGCCCCCTCAAAGCAAACGGAACCTTAAGCGCCCGCCGCCGTGGCAGCAGCCCGTCGCTCCTCCAACATCTTGTGGTTTTCCGCCGCCAATTCCTTGGCCCTGCTTTCGGTGATATTGAAGAGCAGGTAGGTCGTGAAGATGATAAGGTAAAACGCCGCCAAAAGGCCGTACATACCCCATACCAGCTTTTGGGCGTTCAGGGTTGAGGTGGCCGTGTCGAATTCGGCGAAAGACAGGACCCACGCGTAGGTAAAGGACGATATCATCTGCCCAATCTTCATGGTGATGGAGTTGATGGACATGATAAAGGGCCGGGAGTCCCGGCCGGTCTTATGGAGCTGATACTCCGCCGCGTCAAGCCACAGGTTCACCCCCACCGAACCCACAGGACCGTTGATCATCAGAATGGCGCTGGTCAGGATAATGTAAATGATAAAATTGCCGTTGGCCAGCAGCGCGATGCAGGCATAGAGCACGGCCGCGCCAAAGGTCGAAAGCATGGCGGAGTTCCGCTTCCCTATCCTCCTCACGATGAAGGGCGCCAGAAAAGCAACCGCCAAACCCAGGGAAGAAGACACCGTCCTGGACACCGCCATGAGGTTCAGGTTCCCCAAAGAGTAGGCAAAGAAGTACGCCGAGAGGGGGGACAGGGTGAAGAGGGCAACCTGGGTGAACACCCCGCCGACGATGAGGAGCCAAATATAGGGGTTCCGAAAGGTGTCCCCGTATATATGGGTAACCCTTACGTTCACCGAACTCCCCTCAACCCTTTTAAGGTGGGGATCGTACTTGTCGTACTCCTTGAGGTTTATGTACAGGATCACCTGCCCCAGGGTTTGAACAAGCCCGAAGGTAACCCCCACGATAAGGTAGCCCCGGCCATTCCCGACAACGTTGTTCAAGGTGGTGATCAGGGGCACGGTGACGGCCGAAACGATGATAGCTCCGGTCTGAATGCCCTGGATGTTTTTAGCGGTGATGGCCAGCCGGTTGGTCATATTGGCCCCTCCCACCTTCTGAATCAGGGTATTCTGAGCCGCGATCAGGAAGTTTTGGGGGATATTCCGGAAGAAATATCCGATAAGCACCACCACAATTTTAGCGGTGAGCCCGATGTTGGGGTTAAGAAAGATCAGGAAAACCCCCAGGGTAATAAAGGGGCCGTTCAGCAGTATCCAGGTCCGGTAAGGCCCGGTTTTCAGGTTGGCCTTTTGGACGATGCCGCCCGCCACAAAAGAGACAGCCATGTCCACGATACGGCCTATGGTAAGGATGGACGCCACCACCAGGGGAGTAATTTTGACAAAATTAGTCAAAAACATATTCATAAACAGCAGGGTAACATTGATGCCAAACTGCTGGCTCAGGGTATTGAGAAAAAAGAGCCAGGGGACCTTTTTCTCAAGGGTCATTTCTCCGGTTTTCGCCGCTTTGTCGCTCATAAAATCCTCCAATAGTCCTAATAATTGAGGCTGCTCCAAAACTTCAGTTTTGGAACAGGCTCAATTGTGAATTTATTACAAACCCAATAGAAGAATTACGCTATGTCAAATATGGACAATCAAAAGGCGTGTTTTGTCACTTCTGCACAACGGCTAAAGCAGGGATTTATTTTTCCGCAGGGCATAGGCCCCCGTGCCGGGGGGCCCTGCAAAAACCGGCGCCTAAGTTCCCGTGGCAGCCGCCCGCGGTTCTTCCAGCATCTTGTGGCTTACCGCCGCCATGAGGCTCAGATTCCCCAGGGAGTAGCTAAGGAAGCGCTGATTAGCGTCAAGTTAATCAGTGTTGCCCTAAAGAAGCACGCCGAGAGGGAGACAGGCTGGATGAATGTCCCGGCCATAATAAGGAGCCAAACAGAGGGGTTCTTAAAGGCATCCCCGTGCATACCGCAACTTTTACGTTCACCGAGCTCCCCTCGCCCTTTTTAAGGCGGGGATCGTATTTGTTCATAATATGAGAAGCGATTGCATTTTCTCGCCTAAAGGCTGTGAAAATGCGTTTTTTAAGGTAGTCTGTCTATAATGTGTCCACATTATAGACAGACACTAATTAATCTATCCCCGGCGCTTGCGGTCTGTGCCCTGCTTGGGACCACCTCTGCGCTTGGCACGGCCTGTTATGCGATGGGAACCGCTGGGGCGGCGCCGGCAGCGCAA